>JAFUQY010000009.1 GCA_017472105.1 Clostridia bacterium
CATCTTTTGTAATCCTCTCTTTCTATTGTCTGTCCCCTGATGTGAAATCATGAAGACGAATTGTCACCGGATTCTTTCGGATATATGATTCAGAAAGTTGTGAAAGAATCCTGTTCAGAACTTGTACATTGGAGTGTTCCTCTCTTTCTTCTGTGACTATATTATATCACAGCGAAGATGGAAATGCAATTGGCAATTCAGCAAAAGATAACAACAATTTTTTAGGCAACAGGATGAAATTTGAGAAAGTTTCATAAACCCCTTGTGCAGAGTATGGTGTTTGTGATATAATAATACTGTTGCGGGCTATCGGAAATTCCGGTAACCGCGCAGATTCCGTCAGGTGTACGGGATCTTTTTTCTTTTTTGCGGTAAAAATGTCGAATTCCGCTTGCATCTGTCGTATTTCTATGCTACAATAGAGTAACATCACATCACGAAAGGACGGCTGCCGGTATGTTTTTCCTTGCCATGCTCACGGATCCCGCGGATCTGGAATTTTTCGACGCACTCGTGCGGGAACACAGCGGCAGAATGTTTACGGTGGCGTATGAACTGCTCGAGAGCCGCGGACGTCCGAACCGTGAGGATGCTTTTGACATCGTGCAGGACACTTTTATAAAAATTTATAAAAATATTGCAAGATTTTACGGTCTGGGGCGTGAGGAAATCATCCCGCTGATCGTTATTTATACCAGAAACACCGCAAAGGATTTTCTCAGGCGCAAATCGAACCGGCTTCATCTGCCATTGTTCTACGAAAACGACGACGAAGAAGAGGCTGAACTGCCCCTGACGGATGACGCGCCTCTGCCGGAGGAGATTGTGATCCGCCGGGAAACCGTGGACAGAACCGCCGCCGCCATCGATGCCCTTCCCGAAACCCAGCGTCACGCCGTTCTGCTGAAATACCGCTACGGATACACGGACCGGGAGATTGCGAAAATCCTGTGCATTTCGGAAACCGCCGTCAGCTCGCGTCTGAACCGGGCGCGCGAAACATTGAGAAAACTGCTGAAAGGAGAGGACCTATGAAAAACGACAGCCGCGGGGATGTACTTGACGCCCTGCTGTACGCATCCGCGAAAAATGCCGGAGAGAACGAACGCGCCGCATACGAAGCCGCCTCTCCGGGTGAGGAACTGTCTGACCGGGAGATGAAACGGATCATCCGCCGGGCAAAACAGCCGGAGTCCCTGCAAAAACGCGCGGCAATCGTCATGAAGCGTGCGGCAGTTGTGGTGCTCGTGATGCTTTCCGTCAGCTTCACCTGCGCCATGAGCGTGGAATCGGTACGGGAATCCTTCTGGCAGAGCATTCTCGAGATGGGAAAGTACCGCACGACGATCCGCTACACCACGGAGGACGGCGAGATTCTGCCCGACGCGATTGCGGTATTCAAGGAGCCGTATCCCGGTGAGGACTATGTGCGCCGCGAAATCGGAAAGAGCCGGTTCAAGTATCATATCGAGTTTACAAACGGCGAGAGCAAGGTCATCTACCACCAGTCCCTCCTGAAGGACTACGAATTTACCGTGACCGAGCGGTATGACACGGGTACGCCGAAGACGGAAAAAGTCAAGGTCAACGGCTGTGACGGCGTCCGGATCGGCGTGGGCGGCATGGTTTACCTCAACTGGCATGACAACGTGTACGTGTACAGCCTCAGCGGGAATGTGCCGTATGAGGAGCTTCTGCGGATTGCCGAAACCATGAAATAGCAGATCAGCCATACTCACGGCAAATGGGTATGGCTGTTTTGTATAAATCCGGCGGCAGAATTTTGTGGATTGTGCGGAAAATGAAAAAGTTGTCCGAATGGCGTGAGATTTCCGCGCGGGCATCGGTTAGAGAAGAAAACGAAGCTATCCGGGAGATATGAACATGAAAAAACTCACCGCAATCCTGATCGCACTGGCGCTTGTGTCGTGCACGAAGAATACCGACATCGCCGCAGGTCTTGAGACGTACCGCGAGGTGTACGATACGCAAACGGAAACCGAAGTCCCGTACAGTCCGCCGGAGGAAGGCGTATCCGTGAACGGGATTTTCTCGGACCTGCACGTGATCCGGGACGGGAAGTATTACTTTGAAACCCGTCGGCGTGCGGCTCCGGACAGTGATAACTACGTCACGATGCTCGCGTATGCGGATCTGGAAAACGGAACCTGCGGCATCGTCTGTCCGGACCCGCTGTGCACGCACGAAGAAGATGAATGCCCGTACGCACAGCTGCGGGAATGCTATTTTTCCGATGATCCGGGTGTGTACTATGCCTACACCTTCGGGCATCCGGCGTCGCGCATCTGGAAGGTCGACATGAACCGCGGAACTGTGGAGACGGTGTACAGCATGGAGACAACATCCGGCTTTATCATCGGCTACGACGGCGGCAGACTGTATTTCTACGAGCGAATTGAACTCACCGAGAACAGAAAAACCGTGAAGAAGATCCGGCTTTCCTATCTCGATCACGCGTCGCAGGAAGTGGTGAGGATCGGATATGTACCGGACGGATACGGGGGTGCCTTCCAGTTTGTCATCGACGGCGAGATTTATTTTACGATGAACAGCGGCAGAACGCTGATGAAGACGGATCCGGAATACAGGAACGTGACACTGGCCGCAGAACTGGAAGCAAGTGCATCCAAGTGGTATTTTGACCCCGAAACGGATGAGTTTTTCTATGTGCACCGTGATTACGACAACTTCAAGGGTTCGTTCCACGTTGCAAAGGACGGTGTGTCGAAGCAGATTCATCTCCCGCATGAGGACGTTTACTCCTTCATCCTGACCGAGGACAAAATCTATTACACTGTGTTCGATCCGGTTTATTACGGCACCAGCAGTCTCGCGGCGTACTTCGATGTGTCCGGGGAAGAGACGAAGACATACGACTACACCGGCGGGAAGATGTACGCGGTTTCGCGTGAGAATCCGTCCGGCGAAGCGGAGCTGGTGTATGAGGTGTCCGTATCCGAGCAGGACCGTGTCGCGATGCTTGCGGAATCCATCGTCGTGGGCGATTATCTGTACTACACCGAAGCGTATGTCTGGCGGCAGGTGATCGACGGCGTGGAATACGTCACGTTCTCGGAGCATGAGGAAGGCAAGGTCCGCGTGGGACTGGAAGACGGCTCGGTGATGAGAATTGCATTTGAATGATTCCGGAGGATGATATGAAAAAACTGACCGCAATCCTGCTCGCGCTGGCGCTTGTGTCGTGCACGAAGACCGACGACATCGCCGCAGGTCTTGAGACGTACCGCGAGGTGTATGGTTCCGGTAGTTCTGCTCCGGCTGAGGCTCCGCTGTATATGGACGGGATCGAGTCGCCGGATTTCTACATCAGCGGCGGGAAGTATTATTTCATGGTTTCCCGGAGAATCACGCGCCCGTCAGGAACCGGAACCGCGACGGAGA
>JAFUQY010000101.1 GCA_017472105.1 Clostridia bacterium
GTTTTTTTTCAACCGGTTGATTCGTTCGATCTCAGCGACCTTTTTATTATACCACAGCAAGTTCTGTTTGTCAAGAGGTTTTTGAAAGTTTTTTGAAGTATTTTTAAAACTCGTGATCTTTCGTTGTCCTGACTGCGTCTCTCGCTGACAGCTTGCATATTATACCACTTCCCAATCCCTTTGTCAATAGGTTTTTCGGAGTTTTTTCGATTTTTTTGAAAGTTTTTCGCAGCAAGCCGGTTTCAGCGGTATTCTGCGGGTAACAGGGGTCGAACCTGCACGGTTTCCCACTGGATCCTAAATCCAGCGCGTCTGCCAATTCCGCCATACCCGCATGCGATTATCTTACCACATCTTTCCTTGTTTGTCAAGACTGTTTTTCACTTGACAATGCCTCTCCGATGTGATATCCTATCCTATATATAATACAAGACTACGGAGGTCACTCATGCATCCGATCGTTTACCTGCCGCCGGAGCAGTACAAGGGACATGTCATCCCGATCCGCTACACAACCGAGACCTATTACGAAGTATCCGCCAGCCCCTCTCCGAACGGATTTGACGTCACATTCGAGCTTGCCCGCTTTCCCTCTCCCGTGACGCATTATCCGGAGGAATACGATTTTCCGGACAGCCTGTATCAGGATCACTGGGACAACGCTGAGGCTTACGGCATTGTAGTTGACGGAAAGCTCCTCGCCGCAATTGAGGTCTGGCTTGAGGAATGGTCACACCGTCTTCGCGTCACCGAGCTCTGGGTATCCGACGAGCTGCAAGGGCAGGGATACGGCCACGCACTGATGGAGAAAGCAAAAGAGATTGCACGCGGAAAAGACTGCCGCGCCGTCATGCTCGAGACACAGTCCTGCAACACGAACGCAATCGGGTTCTATCTGCACGAAGGCTTCACCCTGATCGGTTTCGACCTGTGCTGTTACTCCAACCGGGACACGGAGCGCAAGGAAGTCCGCGTTGAGCTGGGGTATTTCCTGAAATAAGCAAAAACCACGGATTTCACGTCCGTGGCTTTTTAATTCAGGAATACATCCCGTTTGTCTTCATATAATCATACAGCATCTTCCCGTGCTCCTGTTCCTGACGCTGGATTGCGTTGAGCGTTTCCCGCACTTTTTCATCCCGGAATTCGAACACGCAAGTGTCGTACAGATGGGACGAATGCTTTTCACTCGCCAGAAGGTCGGTGCAGAGGAAGCAGTCATCCTTTTTCTGCTGGGTTTCGCCCGTGTACACCGCCGTGAAGGTCTGCTCTGCCTTGGGCTGGACACTGCTGCCGTCTTCCATGGGAACGGAGCCCGAGCCGATGGTGTTCAGTGCATCGAAATGCTTCCGCTCGTTTTCCGCGATGCTCTGAAACAGATTTTTGAGCTGTTGGTCATTGGCACACTGCGCCGCTTTTTCGTATTTGCCAGCGATGAGCTGTTCCGCGTCCTTGAGATCCTTGAGAAGATCGGTTTCTTTCTGGTTGAGATTCATATCTGCCTCCGTGAATTGGATTTACACAGACAGTATCCCGCAGTCCGGCCGGTTTTATACAGCACAGTCAAAAACCGCAGAGGATTTTTCAGTCCCATGCGGCTTTTTCTTCATTATTTCTATTATTCGCTCTTCTTGTCGTCCACGAGATTGCCGAAGCTGTCGTAGAGGTACGCTTTATCCTTCTTGCTCTCATGCCATGCGCCGCTGACGCTCCATTCGTAATCCGCCGCACCGTCGTAGTCCCGGCAGGCAACCGTCACAGCAGCACCCGACGCGATCACTGCGCCTTCGGGGAAGACGAAATACTCATGCCCGCGGTCGGAGTAGATCAGCCAGCCGGACAGATCCACATCGCGTCCGCTCTTGTTTTTCAGAGTCAGCACCTGTTCGGTCTTGGAAACGGAGTCAATCTTCACTTTGACCGTCTCGCCTTCCTGCTTCATCTCCGTCCACGTGATGCCGCCGTCGGGTGCAATTTCGCAGAGGAGCCCGAGACCGTATTCATCCGTGACAAACACTTCCGCGCCCGCGTTTTCCAGCCGTGCAATAACATTTTCGTGCGCACTGTCTTTTTCCACATCGCGGTCAGTGGAAATCACCGCGTACTCCGGCTGTGCCATCGCGAGAAAATCCGACGACGCCGTATCGTTGTAGCCGTGGTGTCCGACCTTGAGGATATCGCAGTCCCCGATCATGCCGTGGTTCATCAGCGATGTTTCCTCCGCGTACTTCATATCCGCCGCGAAGACGGTCACTGTATTGTTCACTTCCAGCCGCAGGACGAGGGAGTTGTCGTTGTCATCGGCGGAATTGTACTCGATCGGACCGAGCACCTCAAGCCACACGCCGTCCGTGAGGGAAATTACATCCCCCGGATCGTGGTGCAGATGGGTCTTCCCCGACGTGAGATTGTCGAGAAGTCCCATGTTCATCGAAATGGAAGAGGTATGCACCGTACCGATTTCATACACCTGCGAAAGATAGTCGTACCCGCCGATGTGGTCGTTGTGGGTATGGGTCAGGAAGAGATGGTCGATTTTCTCAGCTCCCAGCTGACGCATTGCCGGAATCAGCTTCGCAGGGGACGCGGAAACACCCGTATCGATCAGGGTCACCGTTCCGTCGATCAGGAGCAGAATGGAGTCCGCCTTCCCTGCCGCGAGATAGAGGATCTCCACGTCATGCTCGCCCGCAGGTTCGATTTCCTGCCATGCGCTGAGAAGTTCACGATCCTCCTTGCCGTAGACTGCCGCACTGCCCGGTTGGGTTTCATCGGATACGCTCTCCGACTCGGCTTCATACGCCGGGACTTCCGCATTGCATCCGCAGAAGCAGAACAGTGCCGCCAACAGAAACAGTAGTTTTCTCAATTTTTCCTCCATTATATATAGCATCACGCGATGCCGCACAGGATGGCGAACCGGCTCACGATTTCCGCA
>JAFUQY010000102.1 GCA_017472105.1 Clostridia bacterium
AGTGCCGTGCCCGCTACGGTGTCTGCGCACACTGCTATGGTGCAGACCTTGCAAACGACAAACCCGTCAATGTGGGTGAATCCGTCGGTATCATCGCGGCTCAGTCCATCGGTGAACCCGGTACCCAGCTTACCATGCGTACCTTCCATACCGGTGGTGTCGCTGCGGCAAACATCACTCAGGGTCTTCCCCGAGTTGAAGAACTGTTTGAAGCGAGAAAGCCCAAGAAGACCGCAATCGTTGCGGAAGCTGCGGGCAGCGTTCATATCGAAGCAATCAAGAAGACCCACAATATCATCATCACTCCCGATGACGGCGGTGAAGATATTGTTTACCCCATCGCATTCGGTACCAACATCGTTGTGGAAGACGGACAGCACGTTTACCCCGGCGCTGCTCTCACCGAAGGCGACAAGAACCCTGCCGATATCCTGAGAATCAACGGCATCGATGCGGTTTATGACTACATCCTGCTGGAAGTTCAGAAGGTTTACCGGAGCCAGGGTATCAACATCAACGACAAGCACATCGAAGTTATTGCCCGTCAAATGACCAGAAAGATCGAAATCGAAGAGGAAGGCGACACCGGTATGCTCTCCGGCTCCACTGTCAACCTCAGCGAATACCTGGCCGCAAACGAAGAAATCGCCGCACGTAAGGCTGCCGGTGAAATCGAACTCTGCGAAGCCGTCGGTAAGCCCGTTCTTCTGGGTATCACCAAGGCAGCACTCCTCACCGAATCCTTCCTGTCCGCTGCATCCTTCCAGGAAACCACCAAGGTTCTCACCGAAGCTGCTATCAAGGGCAAGATCGACCACCTGCTGGCCCTCAAGGAAAACGTGCTCATCGGCCGCCTGATTCCCGCAGGTACCGGTATGGACTGCTATCGCAACATCGGCGTGGAACGTACCTCTCCCATGGAATCCCCCCTGTACGGCATGGATCTCTCCGAATTCGATCTGGAAGAAGCCGGCAAGACCATCCGCATGGATGACGAAGACGACGCTTCCGATGGATACGAAGACATTCAGGATGACGAACTCATGGAAAATGAATCCGAAGGCTTTGAAGATGACGCAATCGACGAATCCTTTGAAGATGACGTTTTTGATGAAGACGAAACCGATGATGAGGACTTCGAATAATCCCCTGAACTGACCGCGATCTCCCGTTTCCTTCCTATATTATATAGGCGGGACGGGAGATCTTTCTGTCTTCACGGGAGTTTTCGGAAAGTGCGGCGGATTTTGCCATGTTCCGACTGTAAATTTCCCAATTATTTTTTGATTTATGTATAAATCTTGTGCAAGTGGGAGAAACTTATCGGGAGCGGGAAAAGTCGTAAAAGAACCGCTTGACAAAAAACTGATGGAATGATATAATAGGTCGTACGCAAATTTTGGGTATCTTTCGCTGTGCCCGGGTTGGCGTATTCATTATGCAGAATATAGTTTGTTCTGCAGAGCATATGCATACTCCCGACCGGATCCAATCTGATCGGTTGTATATAAACATTTATTACTGAAGAAAAGGAGGACAAACCAATGCCTACGTTTAACCAGCTTGTAAAGCAGGGCAGACAGGACAAGACTTACAAGTCCAAGTCTCCGGTACTCCAGCAGGGCTTCAACACCCTCAAGAACCGTCCCACTGACCAGAGCTCTCCTCAGAAGCGCGGTGTATGCACCAAGGTTACTACCATGGGCCCGAAGAAGCCTAACTCTGCACTTCGTAAGATCGCCAGAGTAAGACTCACCAACGGCATGGAAGCTACCACCTACATCCCCGGTATCGGCCACAACCTTCAGGAACACTCCGTCGTTCTTATCCGCGGCGGCCGTGTACGTGACCTGCCTGGTGTACGTTACCACATCATCCGCGGCACACTCGACGCTCAGGGCGTTGCAAACCGTAACCAGAGCCGTTCCAAGTACGGCGCAAAGCGTCCTAAGAAGAAGTAAGACGCATTCAGTCTCATCAAGATAAGTCGTTTGTGTAGTGTCCATATAAAGTAATAAATGTTTATATGACCGACACGAGCGGAAG
>JAFUQY010000103.1 GCA_017472105.1 Clostridia bacterium
CCCACAGCTTGAACTTTTCGCCGTCGTCACATGCCGCAAGCTCGTCGCGCTGGAGGTTCATCTTCTTGATGATTCTCGTCTCCGCGTTCGACAGGAGCTTGAAGAGGTCGCCCGCTTTCCGGTGCAGTCTCTCATCCCGCGAGCGCTCGCCGAAGTACATGTCGATCAGCTTGCCGAAGGATTCCACGGGCTCCGCTGTCTGCGTGTTTCCGTACTGTCGGATCTCCATGAACGCGTATTCCACCGGGATGCCGTCGCTGTTTTTCACAATATACGGCGTTCCGGTGAGGTTTTTGATGTTTTCAATCACGTCAAAGAACTTCGCGGTCAGCTCGCGTGCGGATTCCTTCAGCGTCGCGTCGGTCTTTCCGGCGGCACGGTACGCGATTTCCCGAGCGATCAGGGGCGAGATTCCGGCGAAGTGGTGCATGATGAACTTTTCCGCCGCTTTGTTCTCATCCTCAGCCGCCGCCATGGATTTGAAGGTCTTCTCGTCGGTTTCCAGCGGATCCAGCTCGTCCTGCTTCGGCGGCATCTCGTACTTCATTCCGGTGAGTACCTGCCGCTTTTCGCTGGTTGTAAAGTCGATGGATTTCAGAACGCCGATGATTTTGTCGTCCGCGTCCGTGATGATGATGTTGGAAAACCGCCCCATCAGCTCGCAGATAATGTGCTTCCGGGTTGCGAATCCCATGTCATCGTGGGTATCGAAGGTCAGCCGCGCCGCTCTCTCGAATCCAAGCTGTTCTGCCCCTGCGAACCGTGCACCGGAAAAGTGCTTGCGCAGCATCATGCAGAACATCGGCGGAACCGCGGGATTCTCCGGCTTGATGGAAGTCAGGTTCATCCGCGCACCGTTGCCGCCTGCGGAAATATCGAGACGGTGCTCTTCCCCGGCACAGCGGATCACGAAAACCGCTTCATCCCGGGTGGGCTGGTAAATTTTATCTACTTTTCCGTTCGTCAGCTTTGCGTTCAGCTCAGCAACAACGAACCGGAGCATACCGGCATCATACGCCATTTGCAATCATCCTCTCATTCGGGGTCTTCTTCGTCGTATTCTTCGTCTTCTTCCAATTTGTAGCACACATACGGCATGCATTTCACGTGCAGGGTGTATCCGGCGGATTCCGCGGTTTTCGCCGATGCCAGATTGTCGTCCGCGCACACGTATTTCACATCCTCGCCGAGGGACAGGAGGTATTCCGTGAGCTTTGCAATGCAGGAGACGCCGTACCCGCGCATTCTGTAATCCGCTTCGCATTCCACGGTCACTTCCAGCAGTCCGTCGTCCTCGCAGATGTCGTTCACGCCCGCATAACAGACGATCTTCCCGTCCGCGCGGATCACTGCCATCCGGTCCATCGGGTTGTCCGCATCCAGCTCAAACTCGTCAAGCGGGAGATCCTCCCAGTCCTCGCCGTCAAGGGTGTCAATCAGCCCGCATTCCGGCAGGATTTTCGATGCATCCGGCGCATCACAGCGGTACTCGAGGTGAATCCGCTCTGCCGCACCATCGGTGTCGTAGTCAAGTTCTTCCATGACCGGCGCGAGTTTTTCCTCGAGAAACGCCTTCGCTTTACGGGAAAAGGGATCTTTGGCGAACTTTTCTTCAAACTCAGCCGCGATTTTTTCGGCAAACGAGTAGACGAGCAGATCCAGTGTGCCGTCGGGTGCCATGCTCACCTGAAAAGGCACCGCAATGTGACTGCCGCCGCCGATGATTTCATTCTCAAATTCTCTGTCTTCCAGTCGGATCATATCACTCTGCCTCCGTTCCGCCGCTGACGACGAAATAATAGTCCGTGTATCGTGTATCAAGGGGATCCTCCAAGTGACGTTCGCCGCCGGGGATCAGGGTTACGTTGCCGTAGTAGGAATAGAATCCCTCGGATCTGCCGTTGTCGACAAAATAGATGCCGCTCTCGCCGAAGGTAAACGGGAAAGCGAATTCACGGTGCGTCTCAGCGGATGCCGTGCTTTTGTCGTAGTGCGCCTGTACGAAGAGGATGTTTTTCTCTCCGAGCGCATCGCGGAGTGCGGGTACAAATCCCGAGGTCTGCTCCAGAAGCCGGGTATCGACCACACAGACGGCAGTCCGGTCCGTTTTCGCATAGGTCTGAGCAACGGCCGCCGCCCAGTCCTCGCCGCTCAGAATACCGGTGCCGATTTCATCATTGGTAAATTGCTCGCTGTACGAAAGAATTTCGAATTTCCGCTCCTCCGTCATGGTGCGGTTGATGATGAACAGCTCCGTGAAGAAGTCGGTGAAATCCTCGGACATACCGGTGTTTTCCCGCATCGCCTCCAGACGCTTGTCAAAACGGGCTTCCTCACTCTGCTCAAGGAGAGAGTTGGACAACATCCGCTGGGAGCTGAGAAGATCCATCATGACGGCGGAATAGTTGCTGTACTGCTTGACGAAGCGGGTGAAATGACCGAGGAGGTCGTAGCTCTCTGCCACATTGCCGTCGATGCCGATGACGATCAGATCCGCCGCGGCAACTTCGACACGGGTATCGTAATACACCGCGTAGGTATTGGTTGAAGGATCGAATTTTTCGGCATGCGTACGCACGAGGAACGGATGGATCTTCTCCAGTCCCGCCGGAGTGAAGAAAAGGAGCGCAATGCCCTGAATCAGCACCACCGCCGCCAAAAAGATTCCTATTCCCCGGATTGTACGAAGCATACCGCAAATCTCCCGATCACATAAAATTCCATGCTACTATTTTAACGTATCCGACATGCAAAAGTCAATAAGATTTTATTAATTTGTATGGATTTCGGCAGGATATTCCCGGATGCGGCGGAAGAATCAGCGGCATCGCACAGACGTCACGCCATGATGACAAAAAAGTTACAAATATTATTATATTGCAGTGGAAATTCGGTTTCGTTTGTGATATAATAAGATGTGATATGCTGATAGGATTATACTCATTTTGGTATGCCCCTGCAAATACCCCGCAACTGAAAGGACAATAATATGCCCAGATATATAGAAAAGGTGGAAAAGCTCACCCTGCCCGTCATTCCCCTGCGCGGCATCGTGGCGTTCCCTTCCATCCCCGTGAATTTCGAGCTGGAGCGCGAGATTTCCAAGAGTGCCTGCCGCGCCGCTTCCGCCGATGATATGTACGTCTTCCTGCTGACGCAGAAGGAACTGAACATCGAAGCGCCCACGGATGCTGATCTCTACTCCGTCGGATGCGTCGCGAAGATCAAGCAGTCCATCCAGAAGCCCCAGAACGGCAACATCCGTGTGATCGCGGAAGGCATGTGCCGTGCAGCCGTACAGTCCGTGCGCACCGAAGGCGGTCATCTCGTTGCCGATGTGATTTCCAAGACCCTCACCGCCGATTATTCCACGCTCGATCTCCGCACCGAAGCCACCATGACTGAAGCGATCAACACCGTGGAAAACCTGCTCCGGTATGCGCCCAATCCGTCCGATGATTTCATGATTACCTGTGCGTCCCTGAAAAATCCGGGACTGCTGGCGGACTTCATCGCGTCCAATGTGCTCATGCGCTACACCGACAAGATGAGCATTCTCGAGCAGTTCGATCCCATGAAGCGCCTGGAAAAGCTGATCCTGATTATGGAAAATCAGATGGCACTTCTCGACACCGAACGCGATATCCAGCGCAAGGTCAAGCAGGCCATGGACGAAAACCAGCGCGATTACTACCTCCGCGAACAGCTCAAGGCGATCGAAACCGAGCTCGGCATGGACGAGGATTCCGACAAATTCCGCAAGAAGATGGACTCCCTCAAGCTCGACGACGAAGTGCGTGAAAAGCTCGAGAAG
>JAFUQY010000104.1 GCA_017472105.1 Clostridia bacterium
GATGCCGTCCTTCGAGCGTGCCGCGCAGATGCATGCGGTGTGGATGTCGCGGTAGCCGATGTAGAACATCAGATAACCGTCGTCCTCACGGAGCACCTGTACCGCGCCGATGCGGTTCTGTTCGTACTCATTCTCGGGTGCGCAGGTGAAGATCGGGTTCCGCGCGTCCTTGGTCCAGTGGATGCCGTCGTCCGATTCCGCATAGCAAATCACGTTCGGCTCGTAGGTTTCACCGGCGGCGTACCACATGCGGAATCTGCCGTTTTCGTACATCACGAAGGGATTCATGACGGAATCTTTTTCGAAATCCGTTTCCGGGACGAGAACGGGCTCCTTCTGAATCCGCTCGAAATGAATGCCGTCGTCTGAGCGTGCAATGCCGATCCATGAATTTTCAATACTGCCATTCTTGCCCCACTGACCGGTGTACCATATCAGATAACCCTTTCCGCTGGGATCGGGGAGAACGCAATGACGGTTGACGATCGTTTCCCAGCCGCTTTCCAGATTGCGATCCATCGTGATGATCGGCTCCTCCCAGTGAATGCCGTCATCGGAGAAGGTCACGGCAAGGGCTCTTTTCGGGCGCCATGACACATCCATGCGAAGTCTGCCGTTCTGCTTCCAGACGTACGCGTCAAACATGGTTCCGGTTTCCCGGCTGCCGAATACGGGTGAATTTTCGTATTTTGTGAATGATCCGGTTCTGTATTCCATGGGTACCTCCTGTTTGATAAGTGTGATTACTGATAGATCTCCGCGAACTTCGCGATCTTGCGTTCTGCCTTCTTCTGACCGGACTTGACCGCGGATGCGAGGGATTCGGTGGATTTTTTGCCCAGCACGTCGTTGTAAAGGTTGGATACGCCGAGGAAGTTGTAAGCAAGCTCGGGGTCAACGGTACGGGATGCGCGGATGATGTCGAGCATTTCGCAGGAATCCTGGTCACGCATCGCTCTGCCCTGAAGCATGACATCGTAATAAGCGATGGAGGTGGAATAGTAGCTGTCCGCGTTCATTGCTTCAAGCATGTGACCGGTGAACGCCGTGGTGGAAGAATTGCGCGGGATCACCATGATGCTCGCCCAGTAGGAGCTGAAGGAGTGGTGATATTTTTCCTGTGTTTCATCGTACTTGGGCATGGGAAGGAGTCCGATATCGGTGTCAAGATCGCGGAAGATCAGGAGCTGTTCGATGCCGCCGACGTAGAACATGGATTTGCCGGCACGGAAGTTGGCACGAAGCGCATCCGTCCACGGGTCACTGTACTTAGAGGCGTAATCCTGTGCAAGCATATAGGTGTTTCCGCTCATCATTTTGCAGATTTTGTCTGCTGCGGTGTAGAATTTTTCGGAGATGTTCAGCTTCGGATAACCTTCTTCATCGGAGGTGACAAGAATCACATCGGAAGCAAGCATGTGCAGGGTGAAGTTGAAGTTCTCGCCGACAGCACCGTAGCGGTCATTGTCATCCATCAGACCGTTGCCGTCAATATCGTCGGTGACCTTTTCGAGAATCTCGTTGAAGTTGTCGAGAGTCCACTTGTTCTCGCGGACCATCGTGTACGGATCTACTTCAAAGGAATCCGCAAGCTCCTTGTTGAATACAACCGCGTAGCTGTGGGAGTCCGTCCACGTGTTCATGGCGCCGATGACGGAATAAACACTGCCGCCGATTTCCATGGACTTTGCAACCTGCGTATCCCACCACGGCTTGGAGAGATCCACGTATTCGATCTGATTCCAGTCGGCGGCGAAACCGTCCTGCGCAAGACCGAGTGCATTGGAGAAGCCGGGTATAATCACATCCCAGTTCTGTTCGTCGGCGAGATAGGAGTTTTTATACGTATCCTGTACATTTCCTGCGGTATCGTCAACGATTTTGATGTCGTAAGTATCCTCCATTCTCAAGGTGCGTTCATAAGTAGCATCATTCATGGATTCGCCTGTCATTTCAAAAGATGCTACCTCTGAATAGAATCGAACCACGGCATCCGTCACTTCACGGGAGAGGAATCGGAATTCCTGACCGTCATATGTGGTGTCGGGAATGTCGGGCAGGAGCTTTTCGGTCTCACTTTCCTGCACTTCCGTTTCCACAGCGGCAGGTGTGGTGTCATTCGGCTGGGTTTCGGTTGTTGCCTGTTCTCCGCATGCGGTCATGGAGGCAAGCATAGCAACGAGGAGGATTGTGCTGATTGTGCGTTTCATGGTGTTGTTTCCTTTCTTTAAAAGATTTATTTGTGATTACAATTGAATCTCAATCTGTACATCTGCCGTCGGTTCACAGTGGAATTCACGAGCCCCATCCACGGTGACTGTCAGCCCGTCGGTTTTATCCCACGCAATATCAACCGTGTGCCCGTGATAATGCACATCCGTCACGGCAAAGCTGTCAAGGGAAGTGCCGAGCGGGTGAATCCGCAGCGTATCGCTTTCATCCGGGCAGATGCCGCAGATTCCGGTCATCACGAGGTCAATGAACGTGGAGTGGTTGTAGTGGCACCCTCTTGTGCTGTCCTTGCCCGGGCGGTTCCACTTCCGCATGATCTCCCGTGCCAGCCAGATGCCGGTATCGGGATCCATATTTTCGTCCAGCCACGGTGTGCCGTCGGTATCGCGGTGGGAATACGCGTAGGTCAGAAGCAGGGAGGTGAACTCGTCAGGGGAAATGGTCGGCTGTTCTGCGGAATGCAGGTATTCGATCACGGCGGTCAGCGTCTGCGCGGTTGCAAAAGGCCAGATCGGACCGTTCCAGAGGCATTCATGATTGAACGGCTTCATGTATTCCGGATGCGATGCGTCGGCGGTGCGGAGTCCGTGGGGCGAGAGGAAGCAGTCGGGATCGAGAAGATTGCGAAAACATGCGTCCTTGCCTGCGGTGGGAATGCCGTAGATCCACGGGATGTATCCGATCTGCTCGCGGACATTCTGAGCCTCACCGCTGTCGGAAATCACGCCGAACATGCCGGTTTCATCGTTCCACAGCCGTTCGTTGATCTGCGCGGCGAGAATGTCCGCATCTTCACGGTACTTTTCCGCCTGAGCGGTGTCACCGAGCCATTCTGCGATTCTGCCGAGCGCGCGTTTGTCTGCGGTCATGTAGGAGTTGATGGTAGGACGGATGCCGTCGCCGGAGATGGAATACTCCATGCCGTCGTAACCGCATCTCTGGCGGTACATGATTGCATCCGCTTTGTGATCGTCCCATGCCCGGTGAATTTCTGCGAGCTTCGGATACAGCTCGTCTGCAACAGCAGGATTTCCGCTGACCTTCGCCAGAGCCAGAATGCTGTCGGCGATGGGGAAGCTGTACAGCCGGGGATTCCCTGCGGTACACCAGAAACGTGCATATTCGTCCAGTACCCCGGTGTCGTGCATCCAGCGTCCGTCGCGAAAATGATGCATCGCCGCACAGCTGATGGTATTGTAAATCCCAGCCCACGGTACGTCCGGCAGAAATTCAGAGATCACGTGTCCGGCGGGCGTCTCTTTTACATGCCGTCCGTACAGCTCACAGCGGTAGTCGTATGTGATGTTCAGTTCCCGGTCGGAGGAAACAAATTTCGGAAAAGTGACAGTCATGGTGAAATGTTCTCCTTTCGTTTTTCGGAATTCTGTCTTGCAATTTTTGCGCATTTGCCGTATAATGGAAACAGAATTGGTCAAGGTGCGGAAAAGGGAGCGAAAAATCAGCTCTTCTGTTGTTATTATAACAAGAAATGTCTCCGCACGCCATGGCAGTATGTACGGTAAATTTATCATTTTGTCCGGAGGTTGGTATGAGAAGCATACAAGTTGCAGCTTACGAAGAAAAACATCTCATCAGCTGGCAGAGAACGGAAGATACCCTTGTCGGCTCACTGCGGGAGCTTTACTTCAATATGACATTCACCGGATGCTACGTCTGCCGAAAGTCGTTTCAGATCAACCGCCAGAGATTTGCATCGGCTCAGCTTCTTCTGACGCTGGAAGGCGAGGGAAGACTGCACTATCAGGACAGGGACTACCGCCTCACGCCGGGAACAGTTATGCTCATCAACACGTGGAATCTGCACGAATACCATGCTCTTGATGACGGCTGGAAATTCAAGTACCTGCATTTCTGCGGCGGCATGAGCGACGATTACCTCACGTACATCAACGCCCATCTCGGACACGTTTTTTCGCTGCACAACAGAGTTTTATACGAAACGGAGGAGCACATGGACGCCATCTTCCGCGAAACCGACGGCACGGGACTCCCGGACTACCCGACAGTGTCGTCGAATATCTACTCGATTCTCACATCGTTCCTCTCGCAGAAAAACTCCGTCGGACCGGCACAGAA
>JAFUQY010000010.1 GCA_017472105.1 Clostridia bacterium
CGTCTGATGATGGACGAATACCTGCCCGTCTCCGGTGTGAAGGAAGTGAAGATCGGCGCAGGTTATGAGCTGACATGGCTCGCCTACGACGAAAACAAGGCTTACATCGGCAACGGCAACCCGGAAATGAAGGGCAACTGGATCGGTGAGGGCAATTCCATTACCGCACAGCAGATTCTCGACAATTACGACAACGCGGCATATATCCGTTTTGCACTCCGTAAGACTGACAACTCCGAGGTGACAATGGAGGATCTGGCGGCGTCCGGTCTGAAGATTCTGGTATCCGATACCGGCAAGGCGGCTGAATCCGCGCTGATGAAGCCCGATTACGCAATCGGCACCATCGCGGCGGCATCCGGTCAGAGCGGTGACAGCACAACCCGTTTCCGCACGGAGTCGTATCTGCCGCTTGACAAGATTACGGAAGTGACCATCAACTCCGGCTATACGCTCACATGGCTGGCATACGACAAGGATCAGAATTATCTCGGCAACGGCAATCCCGAAAAGAAGGGCAACTGGCTGGGTGACGGCGTACCGTTTACAGCAGAACAGATTCTGGCGGTTCATCCCGACGCTGTGTATATCCGTTTCGCAGTCAAGCGCATGGATGACGGTGAAATCCATGCGGACACCGATTTTGCGGCAGCCGATATCGGCATTGGTCTGAATATCGCAGATTATGTGATGGGCACGATTGCGGCAAAGGACGGTACATCCGGTGACAGCACCACAAGATTCCGCATGGACAACACGGTTCTGCTGAAGCAGGTGGAAAAGGTCACGATCGGTGAAGGCTATGAGCTGACATGGCTCGCGTACGATGCAAAGGGCGCATATCTCGGCAACGGTAATCCTGCCATGTCCGGCAACTGGCTTGGGAACGGAGCTTCCTTCACGGCGGCTGACATTCTCGCATATGCTCCCGATGCCGTCTCTTTCCGTTTCGCAGTAAGAAAAACAGACAACTCGGAGGTTACTATGGATGACGTAAAAACATCCGGTGTGAAGCTGATCTGTTCCGATGGGATTCAGCAGTATGTTTATACCGGCAAATCCCTTGGCACGAACAATCTGATGTCCTACACCCACGAATGGACGGCTGTATCCGGTCAGGACGGCGCCATCTGGGGCGATTACCTGTTCCGCTTTGATTCCGTCGGCGGATGCACGGTGTATTCCATCCCGGAACAGAAGCAGGTATCCGCATTC
This sequence comes from Clostridia bacterium, assembly GCA_017472105.1. Next base: position 1,216 of record JAFUQY010000010.1, read on the forward strand.
AAGCTGGATAAATCCGATATCCTCAGCCCTCACAGCAACGCAGTCTGCTTCGGTGCGGAATATTACGCTGACGGCGACGAATTCCCTCTGCTGTACAGCAATATCTACAACAATTATGCCAAAGCAGATGACAGACTGGAAGGCGTATGCTGTGTGTACCGTCTGACCCGGGACGGAGATGCGTTTTCTTCGCAGTTGGTTCAGGTGATTGAAATCGGATTCACGGAAGATCTTGATCTCTGGAAATCCCTTGAAAACAACGGTGATGTGCGCTCCTACGGCAATTTCACCGTTGACCGTGACAACAGCAAGCTGTACGCATTCGTGATGCGCGACAAGGAAAAGGTTACCCGTTATTTTGAGTTCGACCTTCCGAAACTGGCGGACGGTACCATGAATGAAACCTGGGGTGTGAACGTGGTCGCTCTGACTGCGGATAAAATCCTGAAGCAGTTCGATTCCGAGTATTCCAATTTTGTTCAGGGTGCCTGCTTCCATGACGGAAAGATCTACTCCGTGGAAGGCTTCTCCGGTGCCGACAATGCGCCGAAAATGCAGATCATTGATCCGGCGGCAGGCGAACAGTACGCGGCAATTGATCTGTGGAACATCGGTCTGAAAATCGAGCCGGAATTCGTGGACTTTTACGAAGGCACCCTGTATTATGTAGATGCGTCCGGCAAGGTATATACGTTCCTGTTCCAGTGATGCTTTTCAGGAAATAAAGTATCAATTTCGGTGCAATGCCGGTGCAGCGATGGTATAACACACCACAGAATCCATAAAAATTGCCGGAACCTCCGAAAACATCCGGAATAGGGTTTGAGGAAGGTCTGAGACTTTTTGGATACCTCGCCTGAAAATCTCCGCAAGGCA
>JAFUQY010000105.1 GCA_017472105.1 Clostridia bacterium
AGAGACGAGGCCAGAAGGTTTCCCCGCGGTGCTCGAATGCGATCCACTGATAGGAACCCATGACCCAATCGCGCTCGGTGATGAATCTCCATGTATTTTCCCGTCCGCGGAACCAGTGGTTGGTGTCCCGGTCGTAGGCTGTGATGTAGCCGCCGTCGGGGAAATCCTCGCCGTACCAGCCGCGTGTGGTTCCGGTGGCACAGCATTCGGTGGACATGACGGCGCGGTCCGGGTATTTTTCGTGAACGGCATCGTAGGAGGCAAGTCCGTAGTTGATGCCGATGATATCGAGATTTTCGTAAACCGTCGCGGTATCCGGGCGGTCGCATGCGGCGGTGACGGGACGGGTGGGATCGAGCTGACGGGTTCTTGCCAGCAGGGTTTCCACGATCCGGTAGCCGCGCTCTTCCGCGAACAGGGGCTCTTCGTTGCCGATGCACCAGAAGAATACGCCCGGGCGGTTGCGGTCACGTTTGATGAGCATGTCAAGCTGCTCGATTCCCTCTTTTGACGAGGAGAACCAGCGTGTTTCGTCCAGCACGATGAATCCGGCGTCGTCCAGGGCATCCATGAGTGCCTCGGACTGCGGATAATGGCTGGTGCGGTAGCCGTTTGCGCCCATGTCTCGCATCATTTTCACTTTATACCGGAACACGTTGTCGGAAACTGCCTTGCCAACCAGCCCGCAGTCGTAATGCCCGCAGACACCCTTGATTTTCACGTGCTCGCCGTTGACAAACAGACCTTTTTCGGGATCGCACACAACGGTACGGCAGCCGAATCGGTCGCGGACTTCGTCGATGATTTCCCCGTTTCTCAGAATCTGCGTTCTTGCGGTGTAGAGATACCCCTTGCCGACCTGCCAGAGAACGGGATCGGTAAGGACGGCTTCCATGGATACAGTAGTGTCGGTGCGCGGCTCGAGAACGGCTCCGGTCTGACAGGATGTGACAAAACTGCCGTCCGCGTCGAGGATTTCCGTGCGGATTACAGCGTCAGCGGGCGCGGATGTGGTATTCTTCACGGTCACATCCACAGCAGTCTTCCATGTGCCGTCAGCGAGTTTTTCCGGCTTGACGAACACGCCCCAGAGATCCACGCATACCGGGTCTGTTTTCACCAGCCAGACATGACGGTAGATGCCGCCTCCCTCGTACCACCAGCTTTCGTGATGGGAGGAATCGATATACACGGCAATGACGTTGTCCCCGGTGAACGTGACAAAGTCGGTGATGTCCACTTCAAAGGACGTATAGCCGCAGAAATTGTGGTACAGATGGCATCCGTTGACGTAGATCGACGAGTATCCGGATACGCCTTCAAAATACAGCGTGATGCGTCGGCTGCGGTCAGCTTCGTCGAGCCTGAAGTGGCGGCGGTACCATGCGTTGTCGTATTTCAGATAGCCGAGCGCGTTGTTTTCGTTTTTATCGAATTCCCCTTCGATGACAAAATCGTGGGGCAGCGTCACCCAGTCCCATCGGTCGGAGGAAAATTCCACGCCGGACTTGTAGCAGTCGGGATCGTCGTTGTAATCGGGAGAGGCGGCACCCCATCTCTCACGCACCGTTTTCGCACCGGTGTAGATGGGCCCCTTCACCGTGGGACGCTTCCGCTCAATGTCGCCACGGTGGAACAGCCAGCGTTCGTCCAGACAGATTTTCTGACGCATGACAGCCTCCTTATTTTCTGAGAACCTTCGCAACCGCGTCACCGATGCCCTGCGCCATGCGGAAGAAGCCGAGATCGTTGGGATGGCATCCGTCAACGGTACAGCTGTCGGCAAAAACACCGTCAAAGAGGTGCGAGCCGTCGACGAAGGATACGTTCTTGTCCCCTTCTTCCTCAGCACGGCGTACGGTATCCATGATGATCTGCCGTCTCTTTTCGTCCTCTGCGTTTTCCGGCTTGTAGTCGGGCTTGGAGACGAAAATCACGGGAGTATCGGGATGCGCCGCACGGAAGGTTTTATAAAGCGTGTAGTGGGTCTTTTCGAGATATTCGGCGTTCGGTGCGTTGTGGTCGTAGTCACAGACGAACACGGAGCAGTCCACGGACGCGAGATAATCGCACATCGCGGGTTCCGCCTTGCCGCTGCCGGAGAAGCCGAGGTTGATGTGGTCGCAGTCGAGCCGGCGGGAAATCATTGCCTGATAAGCGTTGCCGGGTCTGGATGCGCATCCGCCCTGGGTGATGGAGGAACCGTAGTAGAGCACGGGCTTTTCGTAGGTGTATGCCTCGGGTTCTTCGATTTCGGAGCCTTCCGCGAGACCGATGTAAACTTCCTCAACGGGATCGTACAGGGGCATGTGGATGGTGTAGGTGTGCCACTGACCGTCGGTGGGTTTCCAGCTTTCGTAGCCGTGATTCCGTCCGCCGGGAACAAAGGATGCCACGTATTTGTAGTCGCCCGCGTCGCTTTTATACAGGTCAAAGCCGGACTGACCGAGCATCGTAATGTGCGCCATGGTGCCGTTGTCGGGCATGACCGCCTTGATTGCAATATAGCGGGAATTGGTGCGGAACCGGATTCTGCCGCCTGCGGTGTTGGTGTTGAGATACTTCACGCCAGGAGACACTTTTTCCGCAATCTCACCCGGGAAACGCAGAAACTGCTTCCCTTTTTCGACGACAGCCAGACCGTGGATGCGGATGGGCGCGTCCTTTGCGTCGAACCAGACCACATCCGTCAGTCCGATCTTCGATTCCACTGCCAGATTCTTGTCGATATCACCGATTTTCATAAGTCAAACCTCCGTTGCTCAGGGTGTTTTTGTACTTTTTATTAATATACCACACCGGCGGTCAAATTTCAATGTTTTCGGCGAAATTTATCGGCAATTCCGGTGCACGGCTGCTGATAGAGTAAAATATTGTAAGGAAAATTCCGCAATCCTCTTGCATCGCGGAAAGAAGTATGTTATAATGATATTTAGAAAATTAGCGCATATGCGCACAGAAACGCCGTGAAGAAGAGTGTCGCGGAGAAAATCCCTCCCAGAGAGTGCCGGTCCATGGGCTGCAAGCCGGCATGAGGAATGACCGTGGCTTTCACTTCTTCGATCCATCACCGTGTGGTCAGGCGTGCGGGGTGATCCGTTTAACGAGGTAGTCCCGTACGGTTCCGGTCCGTTATGCCGGTCAAGTGCCGTGTTTTTTCACGGAATCCGGGTGGTACCGCGGCGTTATGTCGTCCCTTTTGACATTGTGTCAATGGGGATTTTTTTATTGAATATTCTCCGAAAGAAAGGAACCTTAAAATGAGAGAAACCCTCGAAAAAATCAAGGCGGAGGCACTGGAAGCACTGTCCGCTCCCGATGCCAACATTGAAGAGCTCCGCATCAGATACCTCGGCAAAAAAGGTGAGCTGACCGCCGTTCTCCGCGGCATGGGCAAGCTTTCCGCCGAAGAACGTCCCGTAATCGGTCAGCTGGCAAACGATGTCCGCGCCGAAATCGAAGCAAAAATCGAATCCCTCCAGTCCGCCGCAAAGGAACGTGAACTGGACGCAAAGCTCGCGGCGGAAAAGCTCGACGTGACCATCCCCGGCGAAAAGATCCGCGCAGGTCACTTCCATCCCCTCTCCCTCGTGCAGCGTCAGCTTGAGGACATCTTCCTCGGCATGGGCTACTCCATCGTGGACGGTCCCGAAGTTGAACTGGACTACTACAACTTCCAGGCGCTCAATATCCCGAAGGATCATCCGGCACGCGACACGCAGGACACCTTCTACATCACCGAAAACATCCTGCTCCGTTCCCAGACCTCTCCCGTTCAGGCGCGCGTCATGGAAAAGACCCAGCCGCCGATCAAGATCATCTCTCCCGGCCGTGTTTACCGCTCCGACGCCGTTGACGCGACCCACTCTCCTCTCTTCCATCAGCTCGAAGGTCTCGTGATCGACAAGGGCATCACCATGGGCGACCTCAAGGGTACCCTCGAGATGTTCGCAAAGCGCATGTTCGGTGAACAGACCGAGATCCGCTTCCGTCCGCACCACTTCCCCTTCACCGAACCCTCCGCGGAAGTTGACGTTTCCTGCTTCGTCTGCGGCGGTAAGGGCTGCCGTCTCTGCAAGGGCGAAGGCTGGATCGAAGTTCTCGGTGCCGGCATGGTTCACCCGAACGTTCTCCGCAACTGCGGCATCGATCCCGAGGTTTACTCCGGATTTGCGTTCGGTCTCGGTATCGAAAGAATCGCGATGCTCAAGTACCACATCGACGACATGCGTCTGCTCTACGAAAACGACGTGAGATTCCTCGGTCAGTTCTAATCAGAAACTCTATTTTCATCCGAATGTGAGGTCAGCCTATGTTTGTTATCGGCATCGCCGGCGGAACCTGCAGCGGCAAGAGTACCCTTTCCGAAAAACTCGCGGAGAGATACGGGGACGCCTGCCGGGTTATCCACATGGATGCGTATTTCCGCCGTCCGTTCATCTCAACCATCGCTCCCATCACCGGCCGTGAATATGTGGAGCACAACCATCCCGACGCCCTGCTGCTTGACGACATGAAGCGTGATTTCGAGGCGGCACTCTCCTCGGATGAGCACGATATTGTCATTATCGAGGGACTCTTCGCCCTGTATCTGGACTGGATCCGGAACCGCTGTGATCTGAAAATCTTCGTGGATCTGGACAGCGACGAGAGACTGGTGCGCAGAATCCGCAGATTCCAGGAGCGCGGTCAGACTTTTGATGAGATCACCGACAGATATATCGACACCGTACGCTTCCGCCACAACGAGCTGATTGAGCCGACACGCTGGCATGCGGATCTTGTCATCAACGGAAACGCGGGTGAGAAGAGCGTGGACGTGATCGCGGCTTACACTGACAGAATCACAGGAAGATAAATTCCAGATAAAGAGAATTACAGAAAGGTATCATTGATATGCAGCTTTCCATGAAATGGCTGGCGGATTACACGGACGTCAGCGATATTACCATAAAAGATTATTGCGACAGAATGACCATGACCGGCTCCAAGGTTGAAGGCTACGAAGTCCTCGGCGCGGATATCACCGGTGTTGTCTGCGGCAAAATCCTCGAAATCACCCGTCATCCGAACGCTGAACGCCTCGTTGTCTGCAAGGTTGACATCGGTGCGGATGCTCCCATTCAGGTTATCACCGCGGCTACCAACGTATTCGAAGGTGCAGTAGTTCCCGTTGCCACCGACGGCGCTCACCTTCCCGGAGACGTGAAGATCAAGAAGGGCAAGCTCCGCGGCGAAGTTTCCGAGGGTATGTTCTGCTCCATTGCCGAGCTCGGTCTGACGCTTCACGACATGCCCGGCGCCATCGAAGACGGTATTCTCATCCTCAACCATGTGGGTCTCGACGACATCCCGCTCGGCTCCGATATGGTGAAGGCACTCGGACTTGACGACACCGTTGTCGAATTCGAAATCACCTCCAACCGTCCCGACTGCCTCTCCGTCATCGGTCTCGCACGTGAATCCGCCGTTTCCTTCGACAAGGCACTCACCCTGAAGACTCCCGTTGTTCCCGCATCCGCTGACGACGGCGACGATATCTCCAACTACCTCTCCGTTGCCATCAAAAACGAAGAAAAGTGCTACCGCTACTCCGCACGCGTGGTCAAGAACGTCAAGATCGCTCCTTCCCCGCTGTGGCTGAGAATGCGTCTGCGCGCGTCCGGCGTCCGTCCGATCAACAACATCGTTGACATCACCAACTATGTCATGCTCGAATACGGTCAGCCCATGCATGCGTTCGACTACAAGTGCCTCGACGGTTCCGAAATCAACGTACGCAGCGCAGAAGACGGCGAAAAGTTCATCTCCCTCGACTCCCAGCCCCACGAGCTCGACTCCTCCATGCTGGTGATCGCTGACCACAACAAGGCAGTTGCTCTTGCAGGCGTCATGGGCGGCGAAAACTCCGAAATCACCGACGACACCGTTACCGTTGTATTCGAATCCGCGACCTTCCATCCCGGCAACGTACGCGTAACCGCGAAGAAGCTCGGCATGAGAACCGAATCCTCCGCGCGCTTCGAAAAGGGTCTGGACTGCGAAAACACCATGCCCGCACTTGACAGAGCATGCGAACTCGTTGCCCTCCTCGGCGCGGGTGAAATCGTAAACGGTACCATCGACGTTTATCCCACAAAGAAGGAACTTGCAGCTCTGCCCCTCGATTCCGACGTTATCAACAAGTTCCTCGGCGTGAACCTCACTCAGGAAACCATGGCGGATATCATGAAGAAGCTGGAATTCACCGTTTCCGATGATCTCAAGACCATGACTGTTCCCTCCTTCCGTGATGACGTACGCTGCATGAACGACGTTGCGGAAGAAATCCTGCGCATCTACGGCTACGACAAGATCACCGCGACCCTGTCCGAAGCCGCTACTCCCACACTGGGCGCGAGAACCGACCGTCAGAACTTCGACACCCGTCTCCATGACACCCTCATCGGCATGGGCATGGAAGAAATCGAAACCTTCTCCTTCATCAGCCCCTCCTACTACAACAAGATCCGCCTTGCAGCAGATGACAGCCGCAGAAACAGCGTTGTGATCTCCAATCCTCTTGGGGAAGACACTTCCGTAATGCGCACCACCGCTCTGCCGTCCATGCTCAAGGTTCTTGCTGACAACAACAGCGTAAAGAACAAGGGCTTCAAGCTCTTTGAAATGGCTAAGGTTTACCTGCCCACCGCAGCAGATCAGCTTCCCGACGAACCCGCACGTCTGACCCTCGGCTTCTACACCGATTCCCAGAACGGCTTCTACGAAATGAAGGGTTATATTGAAGCAGTTCTCGATCTTGCAGGCGTATCCGGTGTTTCCTTCAAGTCCTGCACCACCGAACCCACCTTCCATCCCGGACGCTGCGCGGAAATCTACGTCGGCGACACCAAGCTCGGCGTATTCGGTGAAGCGCATCCCGCAGTTGCCGAAACCTACGATATCGCATCCAAGGTTTACCTCGCCGAACTCGCAGCCGACGCGATCTACGACAACCGCCGTGCGGAAATCTCCTATGTTTCCATCCCGAAGCATCCTGCAATCGAGAGAGACTTCTCCTTCGTCTGCGAGGAAGCTGTGGAAGCCGGTGCCGTTGCTGATGTCATCAAGTCCGCAAGCAAGAAGGTATCCAGCGTTGAGCTGTTCGACATCTACCGCGGTCCTCAGATCGGAGACGGCAAGAAGAGCATGTCCTACGCAGTTATGCTCCGTGCCGCTGACCGTACTCTCACCGATGCGGAAGCTGACGAAGCGGTTACCGCAATCCTCGATGCTCTGCGTGAAAAGCTGGGCATCACCCTGAGATAACAAAATCATACGTGAAGTCTGCCGGGATTCTTTTCCGGCTTTCTTCCGTTAATATACTGAAAGGATGAGACCGATGAAAACTTATCCCATGACAATTGCCGGACTCAAGCGCGAGCTTCCCATCTGCCCCGTGACTCCCACACTCTCCATCGGTGCGTTCGTCATTTTCGGCGACCCCGAGCTGTCCACGGCTGCGGCGGATGCGCTTCTGAAAATCGCTCCGGAGTACGATTACATCATCACCGCCGAAGCGAAGGGCATTCCGCTCGCACATGAAATGGCACGACTTGCCGGCAACCAGAAGTACTTCATCGCCCGCAAGAAGGCAAAGGCTTACATGAGCGGCGTGTTTGAAGTGAAGGTGCAGTCGATCACCACCGCGGGCGAGCAGAGTCTGTTCCTCGACAAAGCGGACGCAGATCTCATGAACGGCGCGAAAATCCTCATCGTGGACGACGTCATCTCCACCGGCGAATCCCTGCGCGCAGTCGAAGAGCTGGTCAGAGCTGCCGGCGGAAATATCGTCGGAAAGATGGCGATTCTCGCGGAAGGCGACGCTCAGGTACGTGACGACATCATTTACCTCGAAAAGCTCCCGCTCTTTACTCCCGACGGGGCTGTGCTTGAAGGTACGCTTCATTAAGTTAACAGAAATGCTGTGTTTCCATACCGGAAATGCGGCATTTTTTGCTTGAACTTGTCCTAAAAGTAAACAGTTTATGCAGAATTCACCGAAAACTTGACAAACCACATCCTTTGGTATATAATATAATGTTGACGGGTTGTTTCTATTTCCCGTTCCCATTATGACAATATTAATATACTGATAAAGAGGCGATATCATGAACACCACTCCCGAGAAGGGCGGCATCTCCATTGAGCTGGAGCACATTTTCCCCATCATCAAGAAATGGCTCTACTCCGAAAAGGAAATTTTCCTCCGCGAAATTACATCCAATGCCTGCGACGCGATCACCAAGCTCCGCAGACTGAACTCCCTCGGGGAAGCGGACGTTGATCTGTCCGGTGCAAAAATCACCGTAACGCTCGACAAGGACGCTTCCACCATCACCGTCACCGACACCGGTATCGGCATGACCGAGGAAGAACTGAAAAAATATATCTGTCAGATCGCCCTGTCCGGCGCACTGGATTTCATCCAGAAGTACGAGGGCACCGAAGCTGACGCACAGCAGAACGGCATCATCGGCCACTTCGGTCTCGGATTCTACTCCTCCTTTATGGTCTCCGACACCGTTGATGTCATCACCCGCTCCTACACCGGCACTCCCTGCATGAAGTGGACCTGTACCTCCGACGGCAATTACGAAATCTCCGCAGCCGACGAGGACGAAGAATCCATGATCGGCGCATTCGGTACCGCAGTCGTCATGCACATCAACGAAGAAGGCACGGAATTCCTCTCCGACTTCAAGCTCCGCGAGGTTCTCGACAAGTACTGCGCGTTCATGCCGGAAGAAATCTACTTCGACAACGGCGAGGAACACGAATGCAAGTGCGGTCACGATCACGACGGCGAATGTGAATGCGGTCACGAAGATCACAAATGCGAATGCGGCAAGTGCAAGCCCATCAACGACACCGAACCGCTCTGGCTGAAGAATCCCTCCGACTGCACCGACGAGGACTACAAAAACTTCTATCAGAAGGTCTTCCGCGACTGGAAGGAACCGCTCTTCCACATCCACATCAAGGCGGATTATCCTCTGAATTTCAAGGGAATTCTCTACTTCCCGCGCATCTCCAACGAATTTGAAAGCCTGGAAGGTCAGGTCAAGCTGTACTACAATCAGGTATTCGTTGCCGACAACATCAAGGAAGTCATTCCCGAATATCTGCTGATGCTCAAGGGTGTTCTCGACTGTCCCGAGCTCCCGCTGAACGTATCCAGAAGCTATCTCCAGAACAGCGGTTATGTGACCAAGATTTCCAACCACATCGTGAAGAAGGTCGGTGACAAGCTGACCTCCATGTTCAACACCGACCGCGAAAACTTCGAATCCATCTGGCGTGATCTCAAGACCTTCGTGGAATACGGCTGCATGCGCGACAAGAAGTTCTACGACCGCGTTTCCTCTTCCCTCCTGTTCGAGCTGACCGACGGCGGCTTCAAGACCCTCGACGAGTATCTCGACGCGGCAAAGGAAAAGCACGAGAACAAGATTTACTACGCAACCGACGTGACCGCGCAGTCCAAGTACGTGAAGATGTTCCGCGACGAGGGCATTGACGTAATCCTCCTCGACCGCATCATCGACACCCAGTTCATCAGCGTGATCGAACAGAACCGCGACGGCGTGAAATTCTGCCGCATCGACGCGGAAATTGCGGATGTACTCCGTGCGGACGGCGACAAGACCGAGCTTCCCGCTGTGGCTGAGCTGTTCAAGAAGATCGCAGGGGAGATGACCAAGGTGGAATTCGACCGCCTCAAGGACGCATCCACACCCGCGATTCTCAACATCAGCGAAGAAGCGCGCCGCATGAACGACATGATGAAGCTCTACAATTACGGCGGCGATCTCCCGCTGGAACAGACTCTCATTCTCAACACCGCATCTCCGCTCGTTGAAAAGCTCACTTCCCTCCTTGACAGCGGTGACAATGATCGCGCAGACGTGATTGCGAAGCAGATTTACATGCTTTCCGCGCTCTCCCAGCGTCAGCTGACTGCCGACGAGCTGGTGGCGTTCCTCTCCGACAGCTACGACATTCTCGGTAAGCTCTGATGGATGTCTTTGCCGCCAATTTCGCACGGCTCGAGGAGCACCGTCAGCGTCTGATTCGTCTGCAGAACGGTCTGTGGCATGAAGCCGCGCTGTTTTCCGATCTGGATCTGCCCGCTCCGGATGAAATCGGCGGTATATACGAAGAAATTTGCGGGAACAATGGTTACAGCCGATCCCTGCCGGATTTTGCGCGGTTCTGCCTTGCGTTTGCCGAGGTTTACCGCGGACGGTTCGGCGAGATTTTCACCGACGGCGAAGCGGATGTCCGGTCGGGTGCTCCGAAGATTGCGTATCTGCAAAACACCTTCTCCGACCGTGCCTACCGCGTCTTTGCGGATGAATTCAACCGGCTCGATCCGTCCCATCAGGTGACGGCGGCGTATTTCCCGGGATTCCGCGAGGTCTGTGAGGAGGTCTACTACGGCAGATGCTCCCACGCGATGCTTCCGGTGTCTTCGTCCCGTGACGGTGCGCTGGCATCCTTCCGCAAGCTGATTGCGAAGTACGAGCTGAAAATCCTGTACGAAACCGATGTGGACATGACGGACGACTCCGCGATGCGCTTTGCACTCGTACGGCGCGGCATGGGTACCGGAAACTCCCGGCGCTTCGCGGATCTGACCGTGGTGCTGACGGAGGAAAATCCGCTCGGTGCGTTTCTTTCCGCCTGCGAAATCCTCGGTGCGTCTGCGGTGACGGTGAATTCCTACCCGCTGGAGTACGCCGATGACCGTTCCGGCACGCAGATCACGCTGGACATCGCATCGACCGTGCAGAACGCGCTGTATCTCTTTCTCGAAGGCTCGCACATCCGGTATGAAATCGTCGGACTGTACGACCTGCTCCCTTCACATTAAGTATTTTTTAAATCTCCAACATAAAACCGACACACGAAAGGAATCATATCATGGAAGTATTCATGACAAGATATCACCAGTGGCTCGCTTCCGACAAGGTTGACGAGGAAACCAAGGCAGAGCTCCGCGCTCTGGAAGGAAACGACGACGAAATCGAATTCCGGTTCGCTTCCTACATGACCTTCGGTACCGGCGGTCTGCGCTCCAAGATGGGTGCCGGCTGCGGTATGATGAACGTTTACACCGTTGCGCAGTCCACCGAAGGCGTTGCCCGCGTGATTGAAACCCTCGGCGAAGAAGCGAAGAACCGCGGCGTCATCATCGGCTACGACAGCCGCAACAACTCCGCACTGTTCGCACGCAGATGTGCCGAAGTTCTGACCGCGCACGGCATCAAGGTTTACCTCTTCGACGAACTCCGTCCCACTCCCATGCTCTCCGCAGGTGTACGCTACTACGGCTGCATCGCCGGCATCAACATCACTGCCTCCCACAACCCTGCCGCATACAACGGCTACAAGCTCTACTGGGAAGACGGTGCACAGCCGACCGAGGACATGGCGAACTATGTATCCTCTTTCATCTACGACACGGATATCTTTGAAGGCGTTCCCACCCGCGATCAGGTCAACGAAGATCTGATTACCATGGTCGGCCGTGATTTCGACGAATACTTCATGGAAAAGTGCATCGGTGAGCAGGTTTATCCCGATGTTATCCGCCGCGACGCCGACAATCTCGAAGTGATCTACACGCCTCTTTGCGGTGCCGGCTACCGGATCGTTCCCGAAGTTCTCCGCCGCATCGGTGTGAAGCATCTCTCCACCGTTGAATGCCAGATGACACCCGACGGCGATTTCCCCGGTCTCGCAAAACCCAATCCGGAGTATCCCGCCGCTTTTGCGGAAGGCATCAAGGTTGCGGCGAATGTCAAGTCCGACCTGATTATCGCGACCGACCCCGACTGTGACCGTGTCGGCGTTATGGCACGTGACCGCGACGGCGAATTCAAGTGCATCACCGGCAACCAGATGGGCTCCCTCCTTCTCGACTACATTTTCTGTGCGCTCGAGGAACAGGGCAAGATGCCTGCGGACGCCTATGCGATCAAGACCATCGTAACCAGCGAAATGGCGACCAAGATCTGCGCGGTTCACGGCGTTGAGCTGTACAACGTACTCACCGGCTTCAAGTTCATCGCGGAAGTCATCGGCGAACACGAAGAACGCGGTGAGGGCACCTACATGCTCGGCTACGAAGAATCCTACGGCTATCTGAAGGGTAATTACTCCCGCGACAAGGACGGTGTGGTTGCCTCCATGCTGATCTGCGAAATGGCGGCGTACTACAACCTCAAGGGCATGACCCTCATCGACGCGATCAACTCCCTCTACGAAAAGTACGGCTATTATATGGAAAACTCCGCCGAGATCTACATGGAAGGTCTTGACGGCAAGGAACAGATCGCCGCACTGATGGAAAAGCTCCGCGCCGCAAATCCCTCCGAAATCGCAGGCAGCCGCGTGGTGAACATCCGCGACTATCTTGCCGAAACCTCCACGAACATGATTACCGGCGAAGTTTCCGGTACGAATCTGCCGAAATCCAACGTCATGTACTGGGCGGCTGAGAACGGCAACGTTGTTGTGGCACGTCCCTCCGGCACGGAACCGAAGATCAAGTTCTACATTCTCGCAAACGGCGCAGACGAAGCGACCGCAAAGGCAAACACCACCGCCTGCACCAATGCCCTCGAGGACATGATCGGCATCCCGCACGGCAGTCTGAAAAAATAAGTCGGGCAACCCCGACGTTGCGGAGAAGCCTCCGCGGGCATACCGGCAATTTTGAAGCTGGAATTTCAACCAATCCCACGACCTTGCGGAGAAGCCTCCGCAGGCATGGATCGGCGTTATTTCAGTCGAAATTTTTACCACTCCCACGACCTTCCGCTTCGCTGATGCGGACATAAAATAATCCCGGAATCCAATTACGGAAACCGGGATTTTTTGTTATGCTTCGTACACGGACACGTCTCTGAGAACTGCTTCGTCTCTTGCGCCGGTGATGAACAGGGTGATCCTGTCGCCGGAGGTATTGACCGGGCAGATTCTGTGGTGTCCCACAGTGTAGCCGTTGTAAATCACGCCGCCGTTCAGGAGCCGGAAGCTCTCGATGCGCTGACCTGCGGTGAGGTCTTCCATGAGGCTGACATAACGGATATCGGCGGGACGATCGAGGATGATATCGTACTTCGCCTGACCGCCTTCCGCCCATATTTTCTCGACACGGCACGGGACCTTCTTCTTTTCCCCGACGGAATTTTCGATTTTCTCGCCGAGTTCGCGCAGTCTCACGATATCCCTCGGGTCGATTCTGCCGGACGGCATGGGCGGAACGTTGAGATTGAACGATGTATTGCCGCCGCAGGAGCTGAGGTAGGTATTCCACAAGCGATCGAGCGAATGGGGTTCTTCTTTTTCATGCCAGAACCAGCCCGGACGGATGGACATGTCAATCTCCGCACCCGTGAACACAAGTCCCTTCGAATGCATGATCTGGAACAGGTCGCCGACATTCTCATCGGTATTGTAAAGGAACGAGAGATCACCCGCCATCGGAGACGGAGCGGTCTGCACTTCGGCGCGGTAGCACAGCTCGGACGGAACAACCGACCATTCCGCACGTCTCGGACGTCCTGCTTCATTGCCGCACCAGCGCACATCGGGGCCGTGATCGTTGAAAATCACCGCATTCGGCTGGTATCTCCGGATGAGGGAGATGTAGCGTTCGAAGTCGTAGTTCTGCTTTCTGCCGTTGGGTCCTTCTCCGCAGGCACCGTCGAACCAGACCATGAACAGCTCGCCGTAATTCGTGAGAAGCTCGGTCAGCTGCGCGCAGTAAAAGTCGTTGTACGCGTCGGAACCGTAGCAGGGAGCGTTTCTGTCCCACGGAGAGAGGTACACGCCGAACTTGATGCCGCCCCGTCTGCATGCCTCCGCACATTCGCGGACAACGTCGCCCTGACCGTTTTTCCACGGACTGGATCTGACGGAGTGCATCGTGGTGTTCGTCTGCCAGAGACAGAAGCCGTCGTGGTGCTTTGCCGTGAGGATGAGCCCCTTCATGCCGGCGGATTTGACTGCCTCCACCCATTCGTCACAGTTGAGATCGTACGGATTGAAGATCGCTTCGTCCTCATTTCCGAGACCCCATTCGAGATCCGTGTAGGTATTGACGGTGAAGTGGACGAAGGCATAGAACTCGGTGTCGAACCAGTCGAGCTGGCGCCTGGACGGTGTCACCCGTGCGGCTTCTTTGAGGAAGTTTGTCATTTTTCAGTCCTTTCTCCGGCATGTCGCCGGATTCAGATTTTCACGTCGAATCTTCCCTTGCATCTCGGACAGACCACGGTGTGCTTTCCCTTCTTCACGGGCAGCTTCACAATGGCTTTGCAGTGGGTGCATGTGCGGTATCTTGCGGTTTTGCGGTCGCGGATCCGGTCGCGCTGGAGAATGAGCCACGATTTCACGGGCTTCCAGAATGTCAGGAATTTTTCGTTTTCCGCGCGGCGCTTCACGAGATTCCGCGACATGGACCGCCAGAACATCCACACAACCAGTGCTGTGCCGAGAATGCTCAGGAGCAGGGAATCTGCGAAACAGTTGATGACGGCAATCACGCCCCATGCGATGAAGAGTGCGTAATACAGTTGATCGACACCGTATCTGCCGTACATGAACCGGATGAATTTTGCTTTGAAATTGTTCATTATTCAACCTTCCTTTGATGATGGAGTTATGATATCACAATCATGTGAGGAAGGTGTTTGCATTCGGTGAAGGAATCATGAATTTACTATCAAAATTTTTCAATCCTTCGTCATCAGAACCGCGCGGCAGGGTGCACCGTCGGATCCGCCGAGCTTCACGGGAGCGGCAAAGAGGAAGTAATCCCCTTCGGGCACATCCGTGAGCACAAGTCCTTCCAGTCCGACGATCCCTCGGGAAAGCACCTCAACATGGACGGCAGCCGGCGCTTTTTCTTCCGCCATGCTCTGACATTCGACGCCGATGAGGACGATTCCCAGCTCCTCCAGTGCCTCAGCCGCACCGCGGTCAAGCCAGCATCCGCCGCGCATAAGAAGACGCGGAGCACACTTTCCCCTGAGGGAACGGATATCGTCCGCCGTGATCGCTTCATGATCGAAGGTGTGCACCGTTGCGTCGCCGATCAGGGTTTCCAGGGGGAGCTGTTCGATCGTGATGCCGTCGCGGACGAAATGGCGCGGTGCATCGACATGCGTACCGTTGTGGGCGTTCATCTCGATTTCCGTGATGTTGCAGATTTTCCCGTCCGCCATGTCGGAGATGCGCCGGAACGCAGGAGCCTTGTCGCCGGGATAGACGTTTGACGTGAACAGTTCCTGTGTGATATCGTAGAATTTCATGGATTCGCCGTCCTTTGCGTTTTTCTTGATTATAACACAGAAATCGGCGAATTGCAAGACGGAATTTGTGCAGATTTACAGCCGCGCAAGAATCTCCTTCGTGACAGTTCCGCCGTATCGGGAGAGTGATTTGAAGTCCATTACGGGCTTGTAGATCTGCTCGACTGCGAAGTGGTGATCCGCGGCCTCCTTCAGCGAATCTGCGGCGGCATTGAGGCAGGACTGGGTAATTTCGCCCGTCAGCCGGATCCGTCCGCGCAGGTTTGCCGGCACATCATCCCGGATGAACCGGGTCATGTTGATCGGCGAGCCGTTCTTCACACATGCCGTGACGGTGACCCCGACGGAATCGAGGACAATGGTGGCGGGTGTATCCGTCAGCGGGAGGACTGCCGTAGTGTGCGGGATTTTTCGTTCGGTGAGAATCCGGTCCAAAAGCGCGAGAAACACGGGAGCCGTTCCCAAGGAGTCGTTGACGGTGAAAATCCTGCCGCTCTCCTTCACGCGGGTGTGCCATCTTCCCTTCATCGTGACGGCATGGCTCCACAGGGTACGGGATTCCCCGGGTTCGGTTTTCCCGAGTTTTGCGATCAGTCTGCCGATGAATGCCTCCGCTTTCGGGCGGTTGAACAGGATTTCTGCCAGCGCGAGCCGTTCCCGGTGCACCTCATCCGCTGCGGCAAGCCATCGGTAGCACGACGCATACGCTGCCTGCTTCATGGCGGAATGCGCGGCGATTTCGTCCCGGTGCGGCTCGAGCTTTGCGGAATCCCAGAACCGCGAGACGTCAATGATTGCTGAGGACGCACCGGGACAGTGCATTTCCCTCACATGGGGAGAGGTGCCGTCGAGAACCGCGATTTTCCGGTCAATCACCACGCAGTCGAGGGAATCGGGATCGGAGCCGCACAGGTAGTATTCGCACGTACTTCCGCGATTCTCGGCCGCCGCCGCAATGCTGTACAGGAGGGTGCTCTTGCCCGTACCCGATCCGCCCTTGATGATGTACACCCGATCCAGTCTGCTCTCGTCGGCAATGGTGTCGTAGGAACTCTGAAAGCCCGACGGCGTGTTTGCTCCCGCGAAATAATCCGCACCCGTCTCGACCGCAAGCCAGTTGTCGTATATGGATTTCATAAAAACCTCCGAAATTCCGTGATTCAGAAGCAGTTTATGCCCGTTTGTGCGGTTTTGTTAATAAAACAGCATACGGAATATCGTTTTGTTGTGAATATTCTTCCCTCGGATATGCAAAAAACACTTGAAATCTGCCGTCAACAGGTGTATAATATAGAAAATTCATTCAAACGGAGGCATATTATGCTGAATATCAGAATTGAAAGAACCGCATCTCCGAAGACCAAGCCCGATTACTCCAAGCTCGGCTTCGGTAAATATTTCACCGACCACATGTTCCTCATGAACTACTCCACCGAAAAGGGCTGGCATGACGCACGCATCGTTCCCTACGGTCCCATCGCGCTGGATCCTTCCGCAATGGTGTTCCATTATGCGCAGGAACTGTTCGAAGGTCTCAAGGCTTACAGACGTGCTGACGGCGGCATCCAGCTGTTCCGTCCCCAGAAGAACATCGAAAGAATGAACAACACCTGCGACCGTCTCTGCGTGCCGAGAATCGATCCCGATGACGCACTTCAGGCAATCAAGGCTGTTGTGGAAGCGGACAAGGACTGGGTTCCCTACGACGAAGGCACCTCCCTGTACATCCGTCCCTTCATCATCGCAACCGATCCCATGCTCGGCGTACATCCCTCTCACACCTACATTTTCGCAATCATCCTTTCTCCCGTCGGTTCCTACTATGAAGCAGGCATCAACCCGGTCAAGATCGGCATCGAACGCGAATACGTACGCTGTGTCAAGGGCGGTACCGGTATGGCAAAGGCAGGCGGCAACTACGCTGCATCCCTCATCGGTCAGAAGAAGGCGGAAGAATACGGCTACGCGCAGGTTCTGTGGCTGGACGGCGTTGAACGAAAGTACATCGACGAAGTTGGCGCAATGAACGTATTCTTCGTGATCGACGGCGTGGTTATCACTCCCGAACTCACCGACGGCAACATTCTCCCCGGCGTTACCAGAAACTCCTGCATCGCACTGCTCAAGAAGTGGGGCATGCCCGTTGAAGAACGCAAGCTCTCCATCGACGAAGTGATTGAAGCGCACAAGAACGGCAAGCTGAACGAAGCATTCGGTACCGGTACC
>JAFUQY010000106.1 GCA_017472105.1 Clostridia bacterium
ACGACTACCCCGTAAACCTCTTCGTTGCAGGCTTCATCGGCACTCCTCAGATGAACTTCATCAACTGTGTGCTTGAACAGAAGGGCGAAGATCTCTACATCACCTTCGGTTCCAACTCCCTCAAGATCCCCGCAGAAAAGGCTTCCAACCCTGCTCTCAAGGATTACGTTGGCAAGGAAATCGTTGCAGGTGTACGTCCCGAATGCATCCATGACGACGCTCCCTCCATCCGCGCTATGTCCGACTCCGTTATCGAATGCGACGTAGAAGTTACCGAACTTATGGGCGCTGAAATCTACCTCTACCTGGTAGCTGAAGAAACCTCCATGACCGCTCGTGTATCTGCTCGTTCCACCGCTCGCGCTGGTGACATCATCAACGTAGCTCTCGATATGTCCAGAGTTCACCTCTTCGACAAGGACACCGAACGTTACATCGTTCACTGAGTTTTATAAACGAAACTCCGGAGGTTGCCCGACAACTTCCGCATATGAATTGTACTTATTCTAGAGCCGCTTCTTCAACGAGGCGGTTCTTTTGCTTCACCGGAGGTGCATATGATCTACTATGAATCCGAATCCCTGACCATCCGCTCCATGAGGGAATCCGACGCGCGGGTGATTTACGAAACCTATCTCAGCTACAACTGGCATCCGGTGCTCGGGACGTATGAGAATTACTTCCGTGAGAATCAGACCGGGCGGCGGATCACGTTCTGCGCGGAGACGGAAGGGAAGCTGTGCGGGCATGTTTCGCTGATTCTTTCGCCGGAGCCGGAGGAGCTCGGCCCGTTTGCTGGTGAAAACCTGCCGCTGGTGTCCGACTTCACGGTGTTCTTTGCGTATCACCGGCGCGGAATCGGCACGAGGCTCCTCGATGTGATGGAATCCGAAGCCGCAAAGCACGCGGACGCAGTCTGTCTCGCGGTCGGCTGTCACTCCGGCTACGGGACTGCTCAGCGCATGTACGTCAGACGCGGCTACATTCCCGACGGCAGTGGTGTGTGGTGGAACGGACGTCAGCTTGAGCAGTACGCGCCCTGCGTCAACGATGACGAGCTCCTTCTCTGGATACGGAAAGACTTGGCAAATAAGTACAAATTGTGACAGAATAATTTCGTAATTTGTTCAAAACCACTTGACGCACGGGCGGTTTGGGTATATAATATGAATGGATTATTTTTTCGCTGATGTCGGAGGCGTTATGAAACTGCTGTCGTTATTTGTCGCTGTTTTGCTTGTTATTTGTTCTGCGCTTTCCGTGAGTGCAGGGGACGGACTGAAAATCATCGGTGAAGTGCTCTATCATCAGGATTTTTCCGAGGAATCCGATCTTGCCGACAGCGGAATCCGCGTTGGGACGCAGTCGTCCGAAAATTCCATGATGACCTGCGTCGGCGACAATCTTGAAATCAAGACCTTCGACAACGGACGCGTGTATGCGATATTCCCCGAAATTGCGAAAGAGACTACATATACCGTTGAATTTTCCTTCCGGTTCTCGGAAATCAGCGCGGAAAACGGATTCATTTCCCTGATTCTGACCTGCCGCGGCGATGAACCGACCAATATTTCCAGCATCGTCATCCGCGCAAACGGAGAGCTCGACGGATTCGACAGCCCGTGCGAGAAGATCATGACCGCCATCAAAAACGGCGAGATGGTCAATGTGCAGGTGCCGATCCGGGACAATGTCCTCAATGAGGTCATCATGTCCGCGGGAGATGCGGTGTGCACGATCGAGCGCGAGAGCGTTCTGGTGCTCAGCGACGGTCAGATGGGTCTGGCAGTCCGCAACGCGAGCGTCGAGGTGCCGGAGATTTACGTGGTGCACGGCGTGGATTATGACGAAAAGCTCGGCTATTTTGCGGATTATTCCTACTCCGAGGACGGTGAAACCATCGTCACGGGAACGCCCGCCGTATCGGACGAGGGAATCCCGGAAACCTCACCCGAAACCGGCGACACCGCAGTCATGCTGATAGCAGCAGCGGCGGCAACCGGACTCGGTCTCGCAAGACGGCTTTCGGCGCGGTGAAAATCCCATCAAATTAAACAAACGAAACAGTGGAATGCTAACGAGAATTCCGCTGTTTTTTCGTTTCCGGGTGTCATTCATATAAAGTTAACAAAACATCCTTAATTTACTGTTGAATCAAGGGGCGTAAAATGGTAAATTAATATCACGGTTTAGCACTCCGAGGTTTTAAGTGCTAAACCGTGAAAGAGAATGCAGCGGATCGGACACATCCACGGCAAACAAAGTCGAAAAGAGCGGAGGTGAACGGCTTGTATAACGGAAAAGATGAACTGAGCGAACGAAAAAAACTGATTCTGAAGGCGATCATCGACGCGCACATCGAAAACGGTGAGCCGGTCGGAAGCAAATCGCTGACCCAGAATAAGCAAATCGCCTGCTCGTCTGCTACCATCCGCAACGAAATGGCGGAGCTTGAAGAACTCGGTTTCCTCGAGCAGCCGCATACATCGGCGGGCAGAATTCCGTCCGAAGCCGGGTACCGCTTTTACGTTGACTGGCTGCTGGACCGGTACAATCTGACCCAGAGCGAGATTGCGGAGCTTCAGCAGAGCCTGAGACAGAAGCAGAACGAGCTTGACGTCATCATGCAGACTGCGGTTTCGCTTGCGGCAAAGCTGACCAACTACACCGCACTCTCCATCAAGCCCCGTCAGCCGAGAATCACCGTCGGACGGTATGAGCTGATGCGCCTTGACGATACCACAGCGGTGCTCATCATGGTCATCGGTAGCTTTGTCAAGACCAAGTACATCCGGTCGAACCGTCCCATCCCGCAGGAAGCCACCATGCTCCTGGCCGGCGTACTCAACACCAAGGCAACGGGAATCACGGCTTCGGAAATCACGCTTCCTCTGATGATGGAAATGGAACGTATGATGGGCGAGTACGATTACCTCGTGTCCCCGGTCGTCAAGGCGGTCTGCGAGACGATTTCCGTATTCGACGGCGGCGAAATCCGCTTCGAGGGAATCAACCGGCTGCTGGCATACCCGGAATACTACGACATGGATCGTCTGCGCGACATGCTGGCACTGTTCGAGAAAAAGGACGACCTGCTCGAGGTTCTTTCCGAAGAAGCACAGAGCGGCGACGGCATGCAGATTTTCATCGGACGCGAGAATCTGGTGAAGGTCATGGACAACTCCACGCTGGTGTTCAAACCGGTCGTCGAGCACGGCAGAACGGTCGGTGCCATCGGCATCATCGGACCTACCCGCATGGACTACGGACGTGTGCTTGCCACCATCGACAGCCTCACAAAGAGCGTCACGGATGCGCTGGAACGGCCGAAAAATTCCACGGATGAGCCGATCTGACAACAACAAACGCTGAAAAAACAATACACATAAATCGGAGACCATAATGACAGAAGAAAAGAAGAATCCGGAAATCACGGAAACTCCCGAGGAGGAAGGTACCGAAACTGCGGCTCCCGAAACGGCAGAAACCGTGGAAGAACCTGCGGCTGAGGAACAGGATTCCGGCAAAAAGGAAAAGAAATCCGACGTCAGAAAGCTGAAAAACGAAGTGGAAGCACTGAAGAAAGAGCTTGACGAGGAAAAAAAGCGTGCCGATGAGACGAATGACAAGTATCTCAGAGTGGCGGCGGAATACGAAAACTTCCGCAAGAGAACCCAGACGGAGCGCGGAAACATCTACAAGGAAGCGGTTGCGGATACCCTCGGCGGCCTGCTCCCGATTCTGGACAATCTCCAGTACGCAGCGAAATACTCCGGCGGAGATGCCGAAAAGGTTGCGGAAGGTCTGACCATGATCCTCTCCAAGCTGCCCGAAACTCTTGAAAAGATGAACATCAAGGCGTTCGGTGAAGCGGGTGAGGCATTCGACCCCAATCTGCACAATGCGGTGCTCCATGTTGAGGACGAATCCCTCGGTGAAAACGTCATCGCGGAAGTCCTCCAGTGCGGCTACATG
>JAFUQY010000107.1 GCA_017472105.1 Clostridia bacterium
CAGTCCGCGCTCATCGAAGCGTACGAAAACACCTACGGCAGATTCGAGCCGCTGACGGAGAAGCCGGAATCCTCACCGTACCCCGGGGACGAAATCATGCTCCGCTGGCAGATTCCGAATCTGACAATCACGTCCGAGAACGACCGCTTCTGGATCGCGGAATTCATGGGCGAGATGTTCATCGACAAATACACCGGCGAGATTTTCCGGTATTACCGCGGTCTCGCGCAGTTCTTCTCCGAATTTGACCCGGACGATCCCGGTGCGCTCATGTTCGCCGGATGACGCAAAAAAGCTCCTTACCGTTATGGCAGGGAGCTTTTCTTCGTTGTTCGGATTGCTTCGGATTCCGACCGCATCAGCCCGGTTCACCGGCAATCCAGCGGCGCCTGACTTCCTCGTAAACCTCGTCGGGAATGGTGACTTCCTCCTGAACGTTGTTGGAAGCATACTGATCTCCGGCGATTTTCGGGAAGGAGCAGAAGGTATCGTTGCGGTAAGCGTCGCGTTCTTCCCTGTTGCGGAGATTCGGCACCTTCACGGAGTTGTTGTCATTCACAATGGACTTGTAAGCGAGAATGCCCGGGATGCACATGTCGACTGCGGTGTAAACGTCAATTGCGCGTTCCTTCGCCACCGGGTCGCCCAGAATCGAGCGGATGAAGTAGTGGGTGGTGAAGAAGTCCCCGCCGCCGTGTCCGGAATTTTCGGATCCGACTACGACGGGAGACGGCGTGTAGATCTCGTGCTTGCCGCGGCAGTTTTCGTTTTCGCCTTCGATGTAGACCGCAAGCCGTCCGTCCGCGAGATCCTTCATGCCGCCGCGGTCACCGTTGAGCTGGTAATTGGAGTGGCTGGTGTGCTTGAGTCCGCCGTGCAGGGATTTGAGGATCGCACCGTTGCTCAGCGTAATCAGCTCCATACCGGCACATGCAGTTTTCGTTCCGAGATTGCGCATAAAGGGCATGTTCTGCGTCTCAAAGCCGGATACCTTCACGGGACGGAGCCCGGTCATGGAGAGAATCGGCCCGATGGAATGCGTGCAGTAGAACGTGGAATAGTTGATGTTGCGCCAGTGATCGCGTTCACCGTAAGTAATCTGCGGCCAGATGGACGAGCAGTCGTGGACGTATTCGCCTTCCGCGTACATGAGTTCCCCGATATCCCCGCGGCGGTAGCGTTCCCGCATCTCCCAGCGCACGGGAGTATAGCAGTAGTTTTCCGCGTAGGTGTAGGTTTTGCCGGTTCTCTCCACGGCTTCGATCAGCTCGACGGCTTCCTTCATCGTCGCGCAGGTCAGGCATTCGGTCATGATATGCCGCCCGGATTCGAGCAGACGGATGCCGTAGGGCGCGTGTTCGTTCGCATAATTCGCCAGCACAACGGCGTCCATGTCGTGCTGAATGAATTCGTCGAAGCTCGTGTAGTACGCAACCTTCGTCAGTCCCGCGTCATCGGCGGTCTTTTTGCAGTTATCCAGCAGCGGCTTGTACTTGTCGCAGACCGCAACCAGCTCCGCATCGGGATTGCCGAGAATCTGATGCACCATCGTCATGCCGCGGCCCGCACCGAATACGCCGATTTTCAGTTTTGCCATAGGGATTCCTCCTGTTATGATATCGTATTGATTTATCCGATCAGTCCGGCTTCCTTCCATTCCCGCTCGGCATTTGCGTAACTTTCTTCCGAGGGTTCGAAGTCGGGATGGCTGCAGCAGGGCATATCCGCATTGCCGTTTTCATCCGGGAAGGGAGATTCAGTATCGTTTTCCCACAGTTTCCGTTCGTCTTCGTTCGTGAAGTCGGGAATTTTGTATTCCGCGCCGCCGTTGTACGAGCTTCTGAGCGCGAGAATTGCCGCCGCCGAGAGAGACACGGAGCGATACACGTTGAAGAAGGGCTCCTCATCCTCGAGAATGTACTTCGCAAAGTGGTATGCCACCCAGTAGTCGCCGCCGCCGTGACCTGCACTTCCGGGCAGTGAGTTCATTTCGTCGTCCTCATACCAGCGCGCGTCAACAATCTGGACTTCCTGTTCGCCCTCGGGTACGTTCCAGCCGTTGTACTGAATCCGCACCTGCTGAAGCGTTCCGCGGACGTTTTCCATCGAGCCTTTTTCCGCGCAGATCCGGTACCAGTTTCCGTGACCGCCCCATGCCGCACATCCGGTGACACGCGCGAGCGATCCGTCTTCCATTTCGCACAGCATAATCGCCGCAAGATCACCTACCCGGCACGCGGTTCCTTCAAGGGTCTCCGGCGCGAACACGGATTTGCAGTTGACTGCCTTGAGCCGGTTGCCGGTGATGAAGAGAATCGGCGCGAGCGAATGCGTGATGTAGTACGACCGCGGCAGCCAGTTCCGCCAGTGCAGACGTCCGGGTGCGAGCATGTTTTTGTCGTGCGGCGTGACGGGATGGTTGTATTCGCCTTCGCAGTACAGCGCTTTTCCGAAGTGTCCGGTGTCATAGCGCCGCTTCATCTCCATGTTGCACGCGAAGAACGGGTAATTTTCCGCCAGCATGTACTTGCATCCGGTTCTCTCCACAGTCCGGCACAGCTCAACGCATTCCGCCATCGTCAGTGCGGGTGTGCATTCGCTGAGGACGTGGATGCCGCGCTCCATTGCCTTCACCGCAAACGGTACGTGCTCCATGAAGTAGTTGGCGAGCAGTACCGCGTCGAACAGTCCGCTGTCGATGAAGTCATCGAAATTGTCGTACACCGCGATGCTGCCGTCGAGATGATGACGGATCGTCTCGATGGATTTGGGATTGAAGTCACAGACCGCTGTCACTTTCACATTGTCCAGCCGTTTGAAGATGCCGACGTAGTGTCCGCCGCGCAGGGTACCCATTACGCCGAGCCGCATGATTTTTTCAGCCATGATGTTTCTC
This sequence comes from Clostridia bacterium, assembly GCA_017472105.1. The sequence goes on from JAFUQY010000107.1 coordinate 2,897, forward strand.
CTTGTGGAAATCAAAATCTGTTATTATGATTTTATCACAACGGACGTCATCCGCCAATGCACGGATATCACAATCATTCGGATTTTTTCTGTGCACATTCCACAATTTCTACGGAGAAGTTGGTATTATTCGGATGAAAAAAACACCCTCGGACTGCCGGTTTCATCCGTGCCGCAGTAGCGCCGCAGACCGAAGACGTCCTCGATCAGTGACGTTTCCAGAAGCTGTGCCGGAGATCCCGCAAAACGCACGGTTCCGCCGTCGAGAAGCACCGCCTGATCCGAGAACCGGAGCGCGTTTTCCATGGAATGCATGACGGTGACGACGGTTTTGTTCCGTCTGACGCACAGCTCCCGGAGAAGCGTGAGAAAATGCCCTTCGTGATCCGCGTCCATGAATGCCGTCGATTCGTCGAGCAGCATGACGGGTGTATCCTGCGCAAGCTGCATGCCGAGATGTGCCCGACGCTGTTCTCCGCCGGAGATCCGGTCGACATAGCAGTGCCGCAGATCGGTCAGCTCCGCGTCGCGTATGGCATTTTGGGTGGCTTCCCGGTCAGCTTCGGTCATGGATTCGCCGGTATTCCTCCACGGATGCCGACCGAACGCGACGAGCTCTTCTACCGTCACATGCGGAGACCGGAGCATCTGAAGCATGAGCGAAATTTTCCGTGCCCTCTCCCGCGGCGTCATTGCGGACAGCTCATTCCCGTCGAGCGTCACGGAGCCGGTGTACGGCAGAATCCCGCCGATTGCGGAGAGAAGCGTCGATTTCCCGCATCCGTTCCGACCGATGACGGTGGTAAACGTTCCGGGAGATGCGGTGAATGCGACGTCGTGCAGGATCACCCTCCTGCGATGGGATATGGTATGGATCCGGATTGTAAGCATGGCAAAACTCCTGTACTCCAAAATTTTCTGTAATACTTCCCTCTGTCAGCCTGACAAACATCTCTGTCATTCAGAGGGCGAGTTATCCGTAAAAATAAAACCCAATATCCTGCCCGAAGAATCTGCGCATGTCCTGCTGCAATCGCTGTATGTCTGTGGTTATCTTACGTATTCAGCTGAAGGGTACTCACTTTGTTTTCATGTAAAGTCTGCTGATTCATTATTGGTATCAATCGCATTTTACAGACGTTCGTGAGTAACCTTCACTCGGATAATCAGGAATGCCACAGACATCTGCCGATCTGAACAGGACATGCACGGATTCTTCGGGCACGAGATACAGCCGATATTGTTAGCAATTTTCGCCCTCTGAATGACAAAATTTCACGTTTAGTCGATTGAAATGTAGAATTACTGTATTTTTATATTTTCGTTATAGATGATTTATCATCCAAATCAGCCGCCAGATCACGCCATGCTGGATTCATTCCATTCACTAATGCATACTTCTTTTCGCGTGACAGTCCCTTCAACTCTTTTTCGCGCCTGATAGCAGTCATGACCTGATGTGTTTTTTCAAAATATACCAGCTTGTTCACATGATATCGGCTTGTGAATCCATCATTCCGTCCGGTTTTATGTTCCAGCACACGGCGTTTTAGGTCATTTGTCACACCAATATAAAGTACGGTATGTTTCCAGTTACTCAAAATATATACCCAATACATCATTCACCACCCCTTTCGCCGTCGGAGCAGCCACAGGAAGAACGGTGCGCCGAGGAAGGACATCATAATTCCGACGGGGATTTCCGACGGTGCGGCAAGAATCCTGCCGGCGAGGTCTGCGGATACGGTGAGAATCCCGCCGAGCAGTGCGGAGACCGCGATCGTGTACCCGGTGTTGTGTCCCGTCAGCTTCCTTGCCATGTGCGGCACAATCAGTCCGATGAATCCGAGCAGTCCCGCGTAGCTCACGACAGCCGCAGCCGACGCCGATGCGCACAGAATCGCCGCAAGACGCACCCGCTTCACGTTCACGCCGAGCAGAGATGCACCGCTCTCGCCGAGACACAAGAGATCCAGTTTGCGCGAAAGAATCAGGCTCACCGTCAGGCACACCGCGATGATGCACGACGGCAGAATGAGCTGTTTTGTCTGCACACCGCGGAATCCGCCGACGGAAAACGCATTGTACGAGGTCAGCACATCCGTGTCGATCAGCGTGATGCCGGAAATCGCCGCGTTCAGGAGTGCCGTCACCGCAACACCGGCGAGAATCACCGATCCGTGGGATTCCCCTGCGCCCGATGCGATGGAAACGATCAGCAAAGTCGCGAGAAATGCGCCTGCGAACGCGGAAAACGGCAGGATCAGATACGACACCGACCCGAACGCCAGCGTCAGAACCACGGCAAATCCCGCGCCTGCGTTGACGCCGATGATGTTCGGAGCCGCCAGCGGATTGTCCGTCACGCACTGTAAGAGCACGCCGGAAAGAGACAGTCCGACTCCCGCCGCAATTCCGGCAAGAACCCGCGGAAACCGCACCGACCACAGGATCACCGATTCCGTTTCGTACCCGTCCGCGCGGATGACTGCACAAATAAACTCACGCCAGCCGAGCTGTGCACTGCCGAACCGGATTCCCGCCGATGCTGTCAGAATCAGCAGAATCACGAGCAGAGCAAGCCCGACCGGACGCCGGAAAAATTTAGTTTTCATACAGCAGCTCCGTCAGCATCCGGTAGGCGTCCGCCCAGCGATGGTTCGGCTTGAACTGGAACAGTGCCTTCGGCAGATAGTACACCCGTCCGGATTTCACGGCGTCAAGCGTCTGCCACTCGTGAGAATCAAGCTGAGTATTCATGTATCCGACGGCGGCACTCTCGTCTCCCATCGTCGTGATGAAGACGGCGTCCGGATTTTCCGTCATGATTTCCTCCATGCTCAGACCGTCGATGAGCACCGGGGCGTTGTCCGCGATGTTGTATGCGCCCAGCTCCTCAAGCATTGCCGCCGCGAAGTGCTGATCCGCCGTTTTCGCCTTGGTCGACCGGACAGACGATCCCGCGCGGATGAAGAGAATCCGTTTTTCCGCCTTTTCGCGCACGGATGCGAGGACTTCGTCAATCTCCGCCTGAACGGACGTGCCGTATGTCTCGTATGCGTCCGCGTTTCCGGTGATGTCACAGCAGATCTCCAGCATCCGCAGGTAATCCCCGAACGACTCCACGCGGAAGGACGCGCACGGGATCCCGGCATTGTTCAGAAGCTGTGCCGCATCCGCCTGCGCTTCGATATCCGCCGACGCAATGACGAAATCCGGTTCCGCCGCGATCAGGGTTTCGATATTCACCGTCTTCCCTGCCCCTTCATCCGCGAGCGTCACGCCGTCCGGTGCAAATCCGCGCTCCACGGCTTCTCCGACCGTGATTTCGACATCCCCGCCAGCGAGCGTCCAGATTTCCGCGTACGACGAAAACAGCACCGCGGTCTTCTCCGGCTTTTCCGCAAGCGAAACCGTCACGCCGCAGTCGTCAGTGAAGGTATAGTATGCGCCGCCGTCCGGTTCAACTTCCGTACAGGAGGTCAAAAAAAGCAGGACAGCGGTCAGAATTGTCAGAATTTTCATGTGTTTCTCCATTAAAAAAGTGCCATACCATGGTGTTGCCCATAGTATAGCACAAGTTTACCCGGTTGTCAAAAGGGATTCACACCCGAACGATCCAGCCGTCCTTGCGTTCACGCTTTTCGGGATAATCGCAGTCGCGGTAGCCGAGGATGCAGTGACCGATGCCGATCCATTCGCCTTCGATGCCCCACTTTTTCAGCAGCGCCTTCCCTTCTTCGGAGGCAAATTCCTCTCTCGCCCGGTGAATCCAGCAGGAATCCACGCCGACAGCATGCGCCGCGTTCATGAGGTTGCCCATGACGAGCGAGCCGTCTTCCACTGCGGTGCGGACGTTCGGGTCTGCGAGAACGATCACAATCGTCGGTGCGCCGTAGAAAGGATCACTGTCGGGATTTCCCATGACGGATGCGTTCATTTTCCGCAGGGTTTCGCGGGTTTGGGGATCCTGCACGACCACCATCATCGGCGACTGGCGGTTCATTCCCGTGGGAGCGTAGGTTCCGGCGCGGAGAATTGCGGCGAGCTTGTCTTCCTCCACCTGCTTCGGGAGGTATTTGCGCACGCTCCGGCGTTCTTCGAGGGATGTGAGTACAATGTTTTCCATGGATTTTCTCCTTTACACCTGTTTATTCCTGATTTTTCTTCCGCTGTGCAGTCAGTTCGACGGCTTCCTTGCCGGTGACATGCTCCACCTGTATCCCGACGACGCAGACGTGATCCCACGACCCGCGGATTTCCTCGTCGGCTTTCGGCACACCGGGGCTGTATTTTTCCGCGAGCTTCATCAGTGCCGTGCGCTTTTCGCCGTCATCGGTGACGATCTCCGCTTTTCCGAACGCAATCACGCTCGCAAAACGCGTGGTGAATTTCTCCGGAAAAACATCGTCCTTAGCGATCACGCAGAACGAAACCTTAGGCTCACGGCGGATGGCATCGATTTTATGCCCGGTCATGGCGCAGTGGAAGTAAATCCTCCCGCCGTCGTACACGTAGGACAGCGGCACCGCGTATGGGTACCCGTCGTCACCTGACACCGCCAGCACACCGGACGTGGCTTTCGTCAGAATCTCCGCCGTTTCGTCCGCCGGGAGCATCTGACCGTGCCGCCGCATTTCTCTGAACATAACAGACCTCCTGCCAAAATGGATTGCTTGCAACTATTATACCGCATTTTCGCAGGGTTGTAAAGGCATCCGCGGAAATCCCGGAAATTTTATACGAGAACGCCCGTGCAGTCCGCCGGCATTTTTTCATTGATGAATACGGCGACAGGACCGTCATACTCGGGAACCGTCAGCGCACCGGATTCGACCGCCAGCTTGCCGAGAAGACCCACGGTCCGGTACAAAATACTCCCGCGCACAACGGTTTCGGCTTCCTCCGTCAGGAATTTCGGCGCGTGATTCTTCGTGCATGCCGCCGCAAGATCCGCGAGATGCCTGTACAGGTTTCCGAATCCGTCGATTTCCTCTGCGAGCAGTCCGAATACGGCTTTGCGTTCCTCCGGTTTCAGGACAATCAGCGGCGAATCCTCTCTTTTCATCAGATTCAGAATCTGTGCCTCATTTTCAAGGGAAAGCAGGCGGTTCTTCTCCGGGAGCACGCCGAAATCCGCCATGGTACCGGAATACACATCATCCAGACGGAAATATCCGGCAAAGCAGGAACAGCCGAAATCCCCCGTCATGCTGTGATCCACGCCGTACAGGATGCCCTTTTCTTCCCGATACAGATTCCGGAGCGAGGTGGTGTATCCGGTTCTTTCTGCGTAACGGTCGTGTCCGCGGCGCATCAGCTCAAACAGGAACGCCCACAGCATCCGGTTGTCATCCATCGCCGAGCCGGTGAAGCCGATTTTCCGTACCTCCGGCAGTTTGTTTTTCGCATCTGCAAGAAGAGCCGCCGTCATTTTCGACAGTTTTTCCAGCGCGGTTTTGTAAAATTCGTCCTCGAACGCTTCGGTGAAGACAAAAATCGCCGTCTGCACCCGTCCGTCCGGAAGTTTTTTCAGAAGCCCATATTCCTCCAGCACCCGGCATTCGTCCTCCATGTAGACCGCCGAAATTCCCAGTTCCACTGCCAGCTCGCCAATCGTCATAGGCGTGTAGTAAGCGGAATAGAGGATGTTCGCGGGCAGTTTCCGATCCAGAAGCTTTGTATATTCCCGGTTGAATTCGCCGGCGAAAATCGTGCTGACATGAAATTCCGCGGGCTTGTAGCTTTTTTCACCAAATTCTCTTGTCATCTGCATACCCTCTCTGATAATTCGTCGTGTTTTGTAGAGATAATACTTCACCATCTCGACGGAAATTCCGTATTTTTCCGAAATCTCCCGGCAGCTCATGCCGTCGAAGTAGTACGCCACCGTGCATGTCCGGTATCCGCCCGACAGCAGTGCCAGCTCACGCCGCAGAAGCATGATCTCCTCCTGCGCTTCGATTTCTTCCGTGAAGTCGGCGGGATCGGGGATTTCCTCGTACGCATCGGGCATGTCCGCCTGTCTGTCCGCTTTTTTCCGGCGGCGGTCGTAGAACTTCCGGGTCTGATTTGCCGCAACCGACCAGATAAAACCGTAAACGGCGCGCTCGTCACGGATTTTATGGGCGGATTCCAGAAATGCGGCGATGATGTCCCCGGCAAGATCCTCAGCGTCAGCCGGATCGGACACGCGGCTCAGGGCGTAGGCGAATATGGTTTTCACGTTTTCTTCGGCAATTGCCGCGGCGGTTTTCGGATCCATGGGTTTCCTCTCCGGTAAATTTATCTCTCACCAATACAGTACGCGCAGAGTTGCATCGGTTAAGGGGTACAGCAGATTTTTTCTATTTTATCACAATTTTTCTTTCTCCGCAACGGATTCCGTCCGCATTCTTGACATCCACGCCCGCATCGGGTATAATACAGACAGAACCACCGAACAATTTCGCATTCACACATCCGTTTTTGTGCAGTGTCACACATACAAGGAGGATACCATGCCAGCCATTACCGTAAATTTTGCCGATATCACCGGTGCCGTCAAGCCCATGCACGCGATCAACAACGGCCCGCTGAAGAAACGCGACGACCAGACCCGCCACAATTTCGACACCTACAAAGCGTCAGGGATTCCGTTTGCGCGCAACCACGACGCGGCGTTCTGTGATGCCTACGGCGGCGAGCATTCCGTGGACGTTCACAACATTTTCCCGGATTTTGACGCCGATCCCACCGATCCCGCGAATTACGACTTCGTTCTTACCGACGAATACATCGACCGCACCTTTGCGGCAGGAGCGGAAACCTACTACCGGCTCGGCGCGAAGATTGAACACAACATCAAAAAATACGGCACTCTGCCGCCGAAGGATTTTCACAAATGGGCGGTCATCTGCGAGCACATCATCCGCCACATGAACGAAGGCTGGGCGGACGGGCATCACTACGGCATCCGCTACTGGGAAATCTGGAACGAGCCCGACCTTGACGCCGACGACAGTCCGAACAAACGCTGCTGGGGCGGTACGGAAGCGGAATTTTTCACCTTCTACGAAACCGCGGCACGGCATCTCAAGTCCTGCTTCCCTGAACTGAAAATCGGCGGACCCGCACTTGCGCACAACCTCGGCTGGGGTGAACGCTTCCTGAAATACATGTCCGAGAGAGCCGTTCCGCTGGACTTCTTCTCGTGGCACATCTACACCACATCCCCCGACAAGCTGCTCGGCAAGTGCGCCGCCGTGCGGAATCTGCTCGACAAATACGGCTACGCATCCGCCGAAAGCATCCTCAACGAATGGAACTACATCCGCAACTGGGGAGACGCATTTATTTACTCGATCAAAACCATCATCGGCATGAAGGGTGCGGCTTTCACGGCGGCATGCATGCTCGGATGCCAGAACGCGCCGCTCGACATGCTCATGTACTACGATGCACAGCCATCGTGCTTCTGCGGACTCTGGGATTACTACACCATGGAGCCGCTCAAGGGGTACTATCCCTTCCCGATGTTCGACAAGCTGTACAAGCTCGGCAAGTCCGCCGCGATGGTGAATCCCGTCCCGGATGTGAAAGCCGCGGCTGCGGTCGGAGAGGACGGCGGTGCAGTGATGCTCGCGTACTACAACGATGATGACGCTTCCGACGAGGTGCGCGAATTTGATCTCGTACTCACCGGAACGGACGCGGAAACTGCGGTGATCTCCTTGCTCGATGAGGAGCATGACTGCACAGAAACCACAGTGAAGCTCGAGAACAGCGCGGTGCATCTTGTGATGAAGAAAAATTCCGTCGTGCTGGTAAGGGTGTGATATGGCTGAGAAATACAAGCTCCTCATGGACATGGACATCGGAGACGACATTGACGACGCAATTGCCCTGTACTGCGCGATGCGGCAGGGATTTGACATCGTCGGCGTGACCACGGTGTTCCGCAATACAGCAGATCGCGCGAAAATGGCGAAAAAGCTCGTCACGCTCAGCGGGCACGGCGATATTCCCGTTTACGCAGGATACGGCGTTCCGCTTGCCGAAAAAGAGCGGGACTACGGGCATGTGATCCACTACACACCGGACACCGAAGCCTATGCACCCGACAGCGTGAATCCCGATGACGCGGCGGATTTCATCATCCATGCCTGCCGCACGTACGGAAAAGAGCTGTGCATCATCGCCATCGGGCCGTTCACGAACATGGCGCGGGTGATTCAGAAGGATCCGGAGGCACTGAACCTCGCCGGGCGGGTCTGCATCATGGGCGGCGCGTATTTCAAGCAGTACGCGGACTGGAACGTGATGTGTGACGTCGAGGCGGCGGATCTGATGTTCCGTACCCTTGAGAATCTCGAATGCATCGGTGCCGACGTGACGCATCTGTGCGAAGCGGAGCCTGCTTTATACGACGCGCTCGTGAACTACACCGGAGACGATCCGGCGCGGAAATACCTCACGGAAATGTGCGGACTGTGGCGGAAGGATCGGCCCGATGCGAAGCTCCTCCTGCACGACCCGCTGGTGGTGTATTACGCGGAGGATCCGTCACTCTGCGGCATGCGGGAAATTACGGCGGCTGTACTCACGGACGGATTCGCGCGCGGCATGACCGTGAACGTGAACGCCTACGGCAAAAAGTGGATGAACGAGTCCGCCTATGCGGGATACCCCATGAAACTGTGCAGAGCCGCGCAGACGGTGGATCTGGATGGATTTAATCAGCGGATTCTTGGGGATTATACGATCTGAACACAAAAAGAGACTGCCTCACCGGGGATGTACCTCGACGGGCAGTCTCAATTTTGTTATACGAAAATTACATCAGGCTTCTGTACAGAGCTTCGATTTCTTCCACGCTGGTTTCACGGGGATTGCCGGGTCTGCATGCGTCGTTGTAGGCGTCAACGGACATCTGATGGACATCCTCTTCCTTTGCAACGCCCTTGAGGGAGCAGGTGATGCCGACGTCTTCCGCGAGCTTTGCGACAGCGTCAACGGCTGCCTTGCGGTATTCTTCCTGCGTCATGTCATCCACGCCCTTGACACCCATTGCACGTGCGATTTCGCGGTACTTTTCACCGGTGCAGGGAGCGTTGTATGCCATTACTGCCGGGAGAAGGGTTGCGCATGCCTTGCCGTGGGGCATATCGTAGTAAGCGGACAGGGTGTGAGCCATGGAGTGGTCAACACCAAGACCTACGTTGGAGAAGCCCATGCCGGCGATGTACTGACCGAGAGCCATACCGTCGCGTCCTTCGGGAGTGTTTTCGCATGCGCCGCGGAGGGAACGTGCGATCACTTCGATTGCCTTGATGTGGAACATGTCGGACAGTTCCCATGCGCCGAGGGTGATATAGCCTTCGATTGCGTGGGTGAGCGCGTCCATACCGGTTGCGGCGGTCAGACCCTTGGGCATGGTTGCCATCATGTCGGGGTCAACAATTGCGACAACGGGAATGTCGTGAGCGTCAACGCAGACGAACTTGCGCTTCTTTTCCACGTCGGTGATGACGTAGTTGATGGTAACTTCAGCCGCGGTACCTGCGGTGGTGGGAATAGCGATGATCGGCACGGTGGGATTCTTGGTGGGAGCCACGCCTTCGAGGGAACGTACATCTTCAGATTCGGGGTTTGCGATGATGATGCCGATAGCCTTGGAGGTGTCGATGGAGGAGCCGCCGCCGATGGCAACGATGCAGTCCGCCTGAGCAGCCTTGAATGCCGCAACGCCTGCCTGTACGTTTTCAATCGTCGGATTGGGCTTGATGTCGGAGAAGACAGCGTACGCGATACCTGCTTCGTCGAGAAGATCAGTCACCTTAGCGGTTACGCCGAACTTGATCAGATCGGGGTCGGAGGCAACAAACGCCTTCTTGAAACCGCGCGCGTTGATTTCGGTTACGACAGCGGAAACGGCACCCGCGCCGTGGTAGGAGGTTTCGTTGAGCATGAAACGATTCATTGGATTCACACACCTTTCAGTTTTGTTGTCTCCATTATACCGCGGATCTTTGGCAGAATCAATGGAATTGTATGAATTCCGATGAAAATTTTGTAAAAAACGGAACTTTTTGTGCGGCATTTCCGTCTAATAAGCAAACAAAACGCCTGAGAGGAGACCGCCATGAAAAAATCCATCGCAATCACCGCAATTCTCGTCTGCATCCTCGCCGGAATCGGTTCCGGGATCATCGGATGCGCAGACCGGAATGCCAGCGAAACCACAGAAACCACGGAAACCATCGGTGCCATTGCTCCGCTTGCTCCCGTGCCCACGCGGAATCTGACCGCTGAAATCACCGCACAGACCATTGAGCCCGCCGAAATCACCGACACTGAAGCCGCCGCGCTGACGCAGTTTGCACTCGATCTCGCCGCAGAGCAGGACGGCCAGTTCCTTCTCTCCCCCGTCTCCATCGCGTCCGCTCTCGCCATGACCGCAAACGGCGCGGACGGAGATACCCTCTCGCAGACAGAAGACGTGCTCGGACTTGACCGGGACAGCCTCAACCGCGTCATCCACGGCTACATGGCGAAAAACGGGGACGATATCTCCCTCGCGAACTCGATCTGGTTCCGGGACGACGGATTTGAGCCGAACCGAGGATTTCTTCAGACCGCCGTGGATCGCTACGGAGCCGATATCTTCACAGCCCCGTTCGACGGGAGTACCCTCGCCGACGTGAACGCGTGGATCAGCGAGAAAACCGGCGGCATGATTCCGCAGATGCTGGACAAAATCCGTCCCGACACCGTCATGTATCTCATCAACGCCGTGTACTTTGAGCAGCAATGGAGCACCGTTTACGACTTCGTCTCCGAAGGGAAATTCACAACCGCTGACGGCGACACGCAGGATGTGTCCACGCTCCGCTCGGTTGAGGACTGCTATTACGAAGACGAACACGCCGTTGGATTTGCAAAAGCGTACAAGTGGTGCGATTATTCCTTCGTCGCTCTCCTGCCCGAGGAAGGGATGACACCCGCCGAATATCTCGCGCAAGTCACCGGCGAGGAGCTGCACGAACTTCTGAAACATCCGCAGAACGTGTTTGTGCAGACGGAAACGCCGAAATTCAAGGCGGAATACGGGACGGATCTTGTCAAAAACCTGACCGCGCTCGGCATGACGGACATTTTTGACGATGCAGAAGCCGATCTCACCGGACTCGGCACGGCATCCGGCAATCTCTACGTCAGCGATGTCGCGCACAAGGCCGTCATGGAGCTGGACGAAAGCGGAACCAAAGCCGCCGCCGCAACCATTGTCGCTGTCGTTGAGGAATGCGAGATCATCCCGCCGGAGCCCGAGAAAACCGTCATCCTCGACCGCCCGTTCGTGTACATGATCGTCGACAACACCACCGGAATCCCGCTCTTTCTCGGTACGCTGGAATCGGTGGAATAACCCAGGAACGACTCTGCGTCACGGTTTCGTGAATGCAAGGGTCGTTTTTCTCTCCCAATTTCGGAGAACAAATTTTCAAAACCCATTGTCGGATGGCGGCAGAATATGGTATAATGATACAAACGACTATTGCGGGAGAACACCATGAACGAGCTATTCGATAAACTGAATGAAGGTCAGCTGGCGGCAGTTACGGCAACGGAGGGATACGTGCGCATCATCGCGGGCGCGGGCTCCGGCAAAACCAAAACGCTGACCCATCGCTACGGCTACCTCGTGAAGGCGGCGGGCATCCATCCGTCAAACGTGCTCTGCGTGACCTTCACCAACAAGGCGGCAGGCGAGATGAAACGTCGGGTGCGCTCCCTCATCGGCGACGGATACGACAATTCCCTGATTACGACCTACCACGGCTTCTGTGTGCGGGTGCTCCGGGACGACATCCACCGCCTGTTCTATCCGCGCGGCTTCACGATCCTCGACGAAGGGGATCAGCGGCGGATTCTGTCGGAAATCTACACGGAGATGGAAATCAAGCTGGACAAAGCGACGTTTGAGAAAATCCTCGACGCAGTGCACCGGCTCAAATCGAACGAAAGCTACGTGGACGCCATGGTGAAGGGTGATTTTTCCGCCGTGACTGTGCCGCCTGCCTCTCCCGTGAACCCGGTCACACCGCTGGAAACGGAAATCATCCGGCGGTATCTTGCCAAGCAGAAGAAAATTTTCGGGCTGGACTTCGACGATCTGGTATCCTTCACCTTTGCGATCTTCCAGGCATTCCCCGAAGTGCGCGAAAAATGGGCAGAACGACTGTACTACATTCAGGTGGACGAGTTTCAGGACTCCTCCAAGCGTGAGCTGCGGCTGATCCAGTCCCTTGCGGCGGTGCATAAAAATCTCTTCGTCGTAGGCGATCCCGACCAGAACATTTACGAATGGCGCGGGGCGGACATGTCGATCCTCGTGGATTTTGACAAGACCTTCCCCGGCACGGAGACGATTCTGCTCAATCAGAACTACCGCTCGACCGAAAACATCCTGCGGTGCGCGAATACCCTGATCGCGAACAACAAAAACCGGATCCCGAAGGATCTGTTCACCGTGACTTCCGGCGGCGCGGATGTGACCCATCTGCACGCGAAATCCGAGGAAGAGGAAGGCAAGTGGATCGCGGCGGAAATCCGTCGGCTTATCGCCATGGAGCGTCGGCAGTTCCGGCAGATTGCCATCCTCTACCGCGCGGGATTCGTCTCCCGTTTCGTCGAGCAGGCGCTGATGACGGCGGGAATCCCGTACGAGCTCTACGGAAGCGTCCGGTTCTATGAGCGCATGGAAATCCGCGACACGCTGGCGTATCTGACCCTCCTTGTGCGGGACGACGACGAAGCCTTTGAGCGGATCATCAACACGCCGCGCCGTTCGTTCGGCAAAGCGAAAATGGCGGCACTCAAGGCACTCGCCGAGGAAGAACGCACTTCCCTGTACGAAACCCTGCGGCGCCACACATCCGATCCCCTGTTTGCGCGGTCCGGTGCGGCGGATTTCTGCACCATGATCGAGGAACTGCGCGCGGATGCGAAGACGAAGCCTGTGTCCGAGATGATGCAGGAAGTTCTGTCGCGCTCCGGGTACGAAAGCTACATCCGCGAGAACGGCTCGATGGAACGGCTGGACAACCTGACCGAATGCAAGCGTTCCGTCTGGGAGCGTGAGCAGACATGGGGCGAATTCTACTCCGTCGAGACGTATCTCCAGCAAGTGACGCTCGAATCCGACCGGGATGCCGAGGAAGACGCGGACAAGGTCAAGCTGATGACGATTCATGCGTCCAAGGGGCTGGAATTCCCCGTTTGCTTCGTGTGCGGCATGAGCGAGGGCATTTTCCCGTCGTCGCGGACACTGGAAGAACGCAAGGACGCCGGCTTGGAGGAAGAACGCCGCCTGTGCTTTGTCGCGATGACCCGTGCCATGGAGCGGCTGTACCTGACCGAATCCGAAGGCACCGGCAACGATCACGCGCACAAGCGTCCGTCCCGTTTCCTCTACGACATGGGTGAGAAGAACTACATCCGGCTCGGCATCATCCCGAAGGAGCTGAGCGAAGCGGCATCCAAGCCTGCGGAATCCGCCGTCAATCCCGATATCCGCGCGATCGGATCGGTCGTCAATCACCCCGTGTTCGGACGCGGGATCATCAACGAAATCGACACCGCGAAGGGTGTTTACTATATCTTATTCGACAAAAACGGTGCGCGCCGTCCGGTCAGCATGAACTACGACTTCGACGCATGGGCAAATCTCGCTGACATGAAGCAGGCCGCCGCCGATGCCGTGAAACCGCCCGAACCACAGCCGGTGGAACTCAAGCCGGAGCCGATCACGGAAGAGATGCCGGAGCCCGTTGTCACACAGTCCGCGCTTCCCGAGACCATTCCGCTGTTCGATGACGCAGAGGAAGTCCCGTCCGTTCCCGGCGAAATCACGATGGATGACACAGCCATGGACGATATTCCCGAACCGGAGCCTGTTCTTTCGGACGAAATACCGGAAATTCCGGCAAAAGCGACAAAATCCGCGGAAATTCCTGTGCAGACTGCCAAGCCGAAACAGCCGGAGACCATCCCGATGGAGATTGAAATTCCCCAGCCGAAGGAATCCGCCGAAATCCCCGAAAAACAGCCCGGCGAGATGCCGAAGCGATACCGCAACGCGCCGTGGGCTAAGGCAGAGGACGGTGAGGAAAACCTCTGGAAACGGGACGATGTTCCCCACGAAGGCTGGGTCTGCGTGAACATCATCGACCTCGGCGAGCCCGTCGGAACCTGCCGCATGTGCGGACATCAGATCATCCGCTACGTCCACGTCATGCAGCACCCGGACTACTACCGCACAATCGGCGCGGGATGCGTGTGTGCGGGTCGGATGGAAGGCAATCCCGATGCGGCGCGCGAACGTGAAAATGCGTTCAAAAACCGGCAGGCAAGACGCGAAACCTTCCTCAGAATGCCGCTCAAGCGGAGCCGGAACGGTCACGAATACCTGAAATACAAGGGCGAGATCATCACGCTGCTCGAGGACAAATTCAAAAAGGGACACTACAAAACCGTCCTGCGGAACAAATACTCCATGTCCTATCCGACCAAAGAAGAAGCACTCGCCGACGCCTACGACATCCTCGATCCGTGGGAATTCGGCGAAGAATAACGGAGGAATCATGAACCACCCGAACGTCATCCTCATCATTGCCGATCAGTGGCGCGGGGACTGTCTGGGAATCGCCGGGCATCCCGATGTGAAAACGCCGTACCTCGACACCATGGCATCCCGCGGACTCCGGTTTGAGCGGTGCTACTCTGCGACGCCGACCTGCATTCCCGCCCGTGCTGCGCTGTACACCGGAATGTCGCAGGAAAATCACCGGCGTGTCGGCTACCGTGACGGCGTCCGCTGGGATTACCCGAACACGCTGGCTTCTGCGCTCTCGGATGCGGGTTACCAGTGCCACTGCGCCGGCAAGCTCCACGTGCATCCGCTCCGGAACAGCGTCGGCTATCACTCGGTCGATCTGCATGACGGATTTCTCCACTACTACCGCCGCCACGACACGCCGTACTACGAGAATCAGAAAATCGCCGACGATTACCAGTACTGGCTGAAAACACAGCTCGGCGCGGATGCTGACCCGACCGAAACCGGCGTCGAGTGCAATTCGTGGGTCGGACGTCCGTGGATTTACGAGGAAAAATACCATCCGACGCGCTGGGTGACCGACCGCGGACTGGATTTCCTGCGCCGACGCGACCGGGACAAGCCGTTTTTCCTGACG
>JAFUQY010000108.1 GCA_017472105.1 Clostridia bacterium
CTTGTCGCTGTCGCGGACGGTCATGTAAACGCCGCCGTTCCTGCGCAGACGGTATCCAGCCGCACGCAGACCCTTGTACAGAGCCTCGCCGAAGGTTCCCGCAAGACCGAGCACTTCACCGGTGGACTTCATTTCCGGACCGAGCGCGGTGTCCAGTCCGCTGAGCTTTTCAAAGGAGAAAACGGGCACCTTCACCGCGACATACGGAGAGGTTTCGTAAAGTCCCGTGCCGAATTCCATGTGGCGGAGCTTTTCGCCGATCATGCAGCGCACCGCGAGATCGACCATGGGAATGCCGGTGACCTTGCTGATGTACGGCACGGTACGGGAGGAACGCGGGTTGACCTCGATGACATACAGCTCGCCCTGCCAGATGAGGTACTGGATGTTGATCAGACCCTTGGTTTCCAGTGCGATTGCGAGGTTCTTCGTCTGACGGGTGATGATTTCCTTCATCTCGTCGTCGACATTCTGTGAGGGATACACCGCGATGGAGTCGCCGGAGTGCACGCCGGTTCGCTCAACATGTTCCATGATGCCGGGAATCAGAACGTCTTCCCCGTCGCAGATGGCGTCCACTTCGAGCTCGGTACCCATCAGGTATTTGTCGACGAGAACGGGATTTTCGATGCCCTACGCCAGAATGATCGCCATGTATTCGCGGATGTCCGCTTCGGTGAAGGCGATAATCATATTCTGACCGCCGAGAACGTACGACGGACGGAGCAGGACGGGATAGCCGATTCTGTCAGCCACATCGAGCGCTTCGTCTGCCGTCATAACGGTGTAGCCCGCCGGACGCTTGATGCCGAACCGTTCCAGCAGCTCGTCGAAGCGTTCGCGGTCTTCCGCACAGTCGATGCTGTCGGCAGAGGTACCCATGATCGGCACACCGCACGCCGCGATATGACGGGTCAGCTTGATTGCCGTCTGTCCGCCGAACGCAACGACCGCACCGACGGGCTTTTCCACGGCGATGATATTGGATACATCTTCGGGCGTGAGGGGCTCGAAGTACAGTCTGTCGGCGGTATCAAAGTCGGTGGAGACGGTTTCGGGGTTGTTGTTGACGATGATGACGTCGTATCCGGCTTTTTTCAGTGCCCATACGCAGTGAACGGACGCGTAGTCGAATTCGATGCCCTGTCCGATGCGGATGGGACCGGAGCCGACAACCATAACCGTGCCGAGCGGGCTCTTCTTATGGCTGTCGATGAACGCGGATGCCTCGTCTGCGATGCCGTATTCGGAGTAGAAATAGGGAGAATCCACCCGGAGCGCCGCGGAGCAGGTATCAACGGTCTTGAACTGCGCGGACATCGTATAAGGAAGGTTTTTGATGCCCGTGATGCGGGATACGGCGCTGTCGGGATAGCCGATGTGCTTCGCGCGGACGTAGAGTTCTTCACTCAGGTTTTCGCCCGCCGCTTCCAGTTCGTTTTCCATATCCGCGATGATGTGGAGCTTTTCAAGGAAGTACCAGTCGATCTTCGTGATCGCGTACAGCTCCTCATCGGTGAGAGATGCGCGGCGTACGGTTTCGTAAACGAAGAACAGACGCTCGTCGGTGCATCCCCTGATGAGATCGGGCAGATTTTCCGTGGGGATTTCGCGGTACTTTGCGTGGCTGAGACAGTCCATGCCGATTGCCGCACCGCGGACTGCCTTCATCAGCGCGTTTTCAAACGTGGACGCAATCGACATGACCTCGCCCGTCGCCTTCATCTGGGTGCCCAGCTTCCGGGATGCGTAGACGAATTTGTCAAACGGCCAGCGCGGGAATTTTACAACGATATAGTTTACTTCGGGCTCGAACAGCTTGCCGGGATTCTTTTCGTTGACGGTGACTTCGTCGAGCGTATATCCGACAGCGAGCTTTGCCGCGATTTTCGCAATGGGGAATCCGGTTGCCTTGGACGCAAGCGCGGAGGAACGGGACACACGGGGATTGACCTCGATGACCGCGTATTCCAGACTGTTCGGCTTGAGCGCAAACTGCACGTTGCATCCGCCGCAGATGCCGAGCTCGGTGATGATCGACAGCGCGGAGTTTTGCAGGAGGCTCAGCTCCTCGTCGTTCAGGGACAGCGCCGGAGCCGCAACGATGGAGTCACCGGTATGTACGCCGACGGGGTCGAAGTTTTCCATGGAGCAGATCGTGATGGCATTGCCTGCCGCGTCGCGCATGACTTCGAACTCGATTTCCTTCCAGCCGGCGATGCACTTTTCACAGAGAATCTGGCCGATCGGAGATGCCTGAATGCCGGTATCCGCGATTTCACGCAGCTCGTCGGGCGTTTCCGCAATACCGCCGCCGGTTCCGCCGAGGGTGAATGCCGGACGGACAATGATCGGGTATCCGAGCTTCCCGCCGAGTTCCAGTGCGCCCTCAACCGTGGTGGTGATATCCGACGGAACAACCGGCTGACCGATCTTGTCCATCGCGTCCTTGAACAGCTGACGGTCCTCGGCGCGGTCGATGGTGTCGGTTTCCACGCCCAGGAGCTTCACGCCGTGCTCTCTGAGGAAGCCGCTCTTTTCCAGCTTCATCGCCAGATTCAGACCGGTCTGTCCGCCCATGGTTCCGAGAAGGCTGTCGGGTTTCTCATCGATGATGATCCGCTTTACGGTTTCTTCCGTCAAGGGTTCGAGGAAGATTTTGTCCGCCATGGCGTTGTCCGTCATGATGGTCGCGGGATTGGAGTTGACCAGAACGACCTCGATGCCCTCCTCCTTCAGAGCCTTGAGCGCCTGCGTTCCCGCGTAGTCGAATTCCGCCGCCTGTCCGATGACGATGGGTCCGGATCCGATCAAGAGAACTTTTCGAATGCTTTTGTCTTTCGGCATAATCGTGTCTCCTCATGTCATAATTATTCGCATAATTATACCACCATCCGGCAGAAAATTAAACAAGTTTCGGCAATCTTTCTGCATTTCATGATGATGCATAAATCCTCACGCATACGCAGGGGATCATTTCGTCATTTTTTGTGCGGACAAAACAAAAAATCCATCGCGGAACACTTCCCGTCAATGGATTCGGATGTCGGAAAAACTAAAACTGTCAAAAATGGTTCACATCTGTTCGCTGTAAGCTTCTTCTCTGGCCTCCATAGCCTCGGTTTCCGCTTCCGCAGCTGCTCTTGCAAGCTCCGCTTCGTATGCCTTGATGACTTCATCCTCCAGCATCGAACGGAATTCCGCGTGGATGGGATGAACGATGTCGCGGTATGTTCCGTCGGGATTCTTGCGGCTGGGCATCACGATGAAATTCTTGTCGCGTACGCTGATGACTTTGATGTCGTGCAGTGCGAGCTGATCGTCGAATGTTACGGAAACAATCGCTTTCATCGGTCCTTCTTCAAAAAGTTTTCTGACTTTAATGTCTGTGATAACCATAGTTTTTCCCTCTTTATAATTTTTCTTTGGTTGTGATTGTATTATACACCACTTTTATGACGGTGATTCATGATATTCATAAATAATTTTTAAATTGAATGTATCTTTTTTTCTGAAATATGATATAATATGAGTGTATAAGGAATACGCTGGGCATTTTTTGATGCTTAGACGCCTCCGGAACACTGAATTTACCGAAAGAAAGGCACACCATGGCTTTACCGAATACACATCTGGGACCGGACAAAATCGCCTCCATTCTCAACGGCAGAAAGAATCTGTTTTTCGACGGCATCGGCGGTGTGAGCATGAACGCTCTCGCGCACATCAGCCACCTCCGCGGACACCGGGTTTCCGGTTATGACCGCACGCCCTCCGACCTGACGCGCAAGCTCGAGGAAATGGGCGTCACCGTCTATTACGAGGAATCCGAAGAGCATCTGAAGGACTGCGACGCGCTGATTTACACCGTTGCCATGCCCGAGAGCAATCCTGAATATTCATACGCCGGAATGCATAATATTCCGCGGATTTCCCGTGCGGATTTCCTCGGCTACATCATGTCCGGATACACCCACCGCATCGGCATCTCCGGCACGCACGGCAAGAGCACCACAACCGGCATGGTCGCGCGGATTCTGTCCCACGGGCAGTACAACCCGACCGTTCTCAACGGCGCACCGATGAAGGAAACCGGCACCGTCGATATGATCGGCTCGAACGATTACTTCGCGTTTGAAGCGTGCGAGTACATGGATTCCTTCCTCGATTTCTTCCCGTCCGTGGCGATTGTGCTGAACATCGAGCTGGACCACGTGGACTATTTCTCCTCCATTGAGCAGATCCGCGAGTCCTTCACCAACTTCATGAACATCACCGGCGAGGACGGTTTTGCAGTCATCAACCTCGACGACGAAAACTGCCGTCTGGCGATGCAGGGATACCGCGGTCACGCCGTCACCTTCGGCAGAAACAATCCCGACGCCATGTTCACCTCCGCGAACGAGGATCTCTCCGACGGATTTGCGGCGTTCGACGTCCTGAAAAACGGACAGTTTGCGGCGCATGTGAAGCTGGCGGTTCCCGGTGAACACAGCCTTGCCGATGCGCTTGCGGCATTTGCTGCATGTGACGCGGTCGGAATTCCGGCTGACAGAATCGCGGCAGGTCTCGGTGCTTACGAAGGCATCTGCCGCCGCATGGAAAAGGTTGCCGTAACAAAATCCGGCGCCGCCGTTTACTCCGACTACGCGCATCATCCCACGGAAATCGCGACGACCCTTGCGGGTGCAAAGAAAATCTGCCGCGGCAAGCTGCACGTTGTCTTCCAGCCGCACACCTTCTCCCGCACCGCCGAACTGTTTGACAACTTCACCTCTGCATTTGCGGACAGCGGCATTGACAATCTCATCCTCTGCGACATTTATCCCGCGCGTGAAACCAATATCTACGGCGTATCCTCCGCTGCCCTCTCCGACGCAATCGCTTCCCGCGGTCTGACTTCCTCCTGCGCACCGGACTTTGCTTCTGCCGCAGAAATGGCGGAACAGCTTGCCGGGGACGGAGACATGATTATCGTCATGGGTGCCGGGGATGTCATCAAAACCGCGGACATTCTCGCACAGCATGCAAAGTAAGACATAATATAGTATGAAGAAAATCAGATTCGGAATGCCGGTTCTTCTGGAATGCGCTTCTCTGGCTGAGTCATCCGCGCTGTGCCGCTCGCTCGGGCTGGATTTCGTGGAGCTGAACATGGGTCTGCCGATGTATCAGCCGGATTCGCTGGATCCCGACGCACTGAACCGGACGGCGGCGGATTACGGCATTTTCTACACCGTGCATCTGGACGGGTTTCTCAATCCGTGTGATTTCAATCCGTACATCAGCGAAGCCGCACGGCGCACCGTCACCGAAACCGTCGCTCTGGCAAAATCCTGCGGAATTCCGGTGCTGAACATGCATCTTTCCAAAGGGGACTACTTCACCCTGCCGACGGAAAAAGTGAATCTCTACGACCGGTACCGCGGTGAATATCTTGCCCTCATGACCCGTTTCCGCGACGAATGCACGGATGCTGTCGGCGGCAGTGATGTAAAGATTCTCATCGAAAACTGTAACGGTTATACGGATTTTCACAAAGCCGCGCTGGATGTGCTTCTCGAGAGTCCCGCGTTCGGGCTGACGCTTGACACAGGTCACAGCTTCAAAGCAGGACGGCGCGACGAGGAGCTGATTTTCGCAAACGCCGGCAGACTCCGTCACATGCATTTCCACGATGCGTCGGACGAAAAAGGCGATCACCTCCCGCTCGGCGGCGGAAATGTGGACAAGGATGCCGTCCTCGCGTTCGCACATGCACATGACTGCACCGTGGTTCTGGAAACCAAGACCATCGCCGGACTCACAGAATCCGCAGAATGGCTGAAGCGGAAAAATGAAATATAACGCACAAACCGGGCTCGCAGCAGTCCGGTTTTATCGTTTTCCGCCGAAATGTTCAGCGAGAGACCATTTTTTCACGCATTGCAGTTGACTTTTTCACATATTTTGTGTTAAAATATAGCAGTATTATGTGATTTTCCTTCTGTCCATGCAGCGGGAGAATCCGACGCTTAACGGAGAAAATTATGTACAACGAAAGACGGGAGCAGATCCGTGCGCTTCTTCAGGTGAAACCGTTCATTTCCCTGAAAGAGCTGGAAGAAATGTTTCCCGATGTATCCGGCATGACCCTTCGCCGCGACATTGAATATTTTGAAAGCGAACACGAGGCGATCAAGGTGCGGGGCGGTGCCAGATCCATGAAATTCATCACCACCCAGTCCGACGGATCCATTACCGCGCGGCTGAACGAAAACGTCAGTTCCAAGAACTCCATCGCACAGAAGGCGGCGGAATTTCTGGAAACCGGACGGTCCATCTTCATCGATTCCGGCTCGACTTTGCAGAAGCTGGTGCAGTACGTCCCGAACGACCGCTTCACCTTCACCACGACCGATCCCGCCGCGGCACTGGAGCTGTGCAAGATCGGACTTCCCATCGTGAACATTGTCGGCGGCCGTCTTGACCGTGACAACCAGACCATCACCGGACTTCAGGCAACCAAGTTCCTTGCCGACATCAACATTGACATTGCCCTGCTGTCCCCGTCCGGTTTGTCCGCACGGAGCGGCTTCACGGTCGGCAATTACAGCGAATGCGAGCTGAAACGCATCGTTGCGGAAAAGGCACGTCTGGTCGTCATCCTCATGGACGCGTCCAAGGTCGACAAATCCCTGCCCTACACCTTCGCAACCTTCGACGAAGCGGATGTCCTCATCACAAGCGCACCTCTGCCGGATGAGCTGAACCGCCTTGCGGAAGAAAAAAATGTCCGTGTGATTCTCTGCGGAGACGCGCCGGACGAAGAATAAACCCGAACAAACTCTACCATACATATAACGAAAGGAATCCATCCCTATGGCAAACACCGTCATCATGCCCCGTCAGGGTCAGAGCGTTGAGTCCTGCATCATTACGGCGTGGCAGAAGAAAAAAGGCGACACCGTCAACGTGGGCGATATCCTGTTCTCCTACGAAACCGACAAGAGCGCATTTGACGAGCCGTCCCAGTTCGCCGGAACCATCCTCGAAGTCCTCGTTTCCGAAGGCGACGTGGTTCCCTGTCTGGATCCGGTCTGCATCATCGGTGAAGCGGGTGAAGATATCTCCGCTCTCATTCCCGGTGCCGATGCAGCTGCGGAAGAAGCTCCGGCGGAAGACGCAAAGGAAGAAGCCAAGCCCGCTGAAGCTGAAGCAACCGTATCCGAATCCACCGGCGAGCGCGTGTTCATCTCTCCCAGAGCACGTCTGCTTGCCCTCAAGACCGGCGTGGATATGACCAAAGTCGTTTCCACCGGTCCTCACGGCAGAATCATCGAACGCGATATCGACAAGGCTCTCGACGAAGGCTATCTCGCATCCACCGAAGCGGTTGAGTCCTTCCTCGCAGGCAAGCCGATGCCCGTGGAAGAACCCGTTGTAATCGAAGCTCCTGTGACCGAAGCGCCCGCTGTGAAGGAAGAAGTCACCGTTCCCGCTTCTCCCGCACCGGTTTCCGACGACCTCCGCGCATACGACGAAGAGCCCCTCACCAACGTCCGCAAGGTCATCGCAAAGGCAATGCACGCGTCCCTATCCGACATGGCTCAGCTCACCCTCAACTCCTCCTTCGATGCCACCAGTCTCCTTGCATACAGTGCAAATCTCAAGGCATCGGGCGAAGCTATGGGTCTGTCCAAGATTTACATCAACGACATGGTTCTCTATGCGGTTGCACGCGTTCTGCCGAATCATCCCGAAATCAACGCCAATCTCGTGGACAACACCTTCCGCAAGTTCAGGCATGCGAACGTCGGCATGGCAGTGGATACTGAGCGCGGACTGCTCGTTCCTGTTATCTTCGGTGCCGAAAAAATGTCCCTCGCAGAAGTTTCCGCACAGGCGAAGTCCCTCGCGGCAAAGGCACGTGACGGCAAGCTCACTCCCGACGAAATGTCCGGCGGCAGCTTCACCGTTTCCAATCTCGGCTCCCTCGGCGTGGAGAGCTTCACTCCCGTCATCAATCCTCCGCAGACCGCAATTCTCGGCGTATGCTGCACCACGAACAAGCTGAACGCTGACGGCAAGGTCTACCCGGCGATGGGTCTCTCCCTGACCTTCGACCACCGTGCCGTTGACGGTGCACCTGCCGCAAGATTCCTCAAGGATGTCTGCGATGCACTGGAAAACTTTGATCTGCTTCTCGCGAAGTAAGAGGTACCCACATGGCTGAAACTAAATTTGATCTGATCGTACTGGGCGGCGGTCCTGCTGGCTACAACGCGGCGGAACGTGCGGCTCACGGCGGACTGAAGACCATGGTCTGCGAAGAACGCGCGCTCGGCGGTGTCTGCCTCAATGAAGGCTGCATTCCCACAAAGACCCTGCTCTACTCCGCAAAGATTTACGACTACGCCAATCACGGCGAAAAATACGGTGTGACCGTTGAAGGCGCGAAAATCGACCACGCGAAGGTTGTTGACCGCAAGGATAAGGTTGTCAAGACCCTCGTCTCCGGCGTCGGTGCCAAGATGAAGGGTGCGGGCGTCACCGTTGTGTCCGGTACCGCGAAGATCACCGGCAAAACCGCATCCGGATTCACCGTGGAATGCGCGGGCGAAACCTACGAAGCGGCAAAGCTCCTGATCTGCACCGGTTCCGAAGCGGTTGTTCCTCCGATTCCGGGACTCCGCGAATGTTATGAAGGCGGACTTGCCGTGACCAACCGTGAGATTCTCGATATCCGCGTCCTCCCGAAGCGCGTTGTCGTTGTCGGCGGCGGCGTCATCGGTCTGGAAATGGCGTCCTACTTCAACTCCGTCGGCAGCGAAGTCACCGTCATCGAAATGCTCACCAAAATCGCAGGTCCGACTGACAACGATATTTCCGCAATTCTCGAGAAAAACTACGCAAAGAAGGGCGTGAAGTTCATCCTCGGTGCGAAGGTTGCGTCTGTTTCCGGCAAACCCGGCAGCGGCACCGTCACATACGAAAAGGACGGCAAGAGCGAAACCGTGGACTGCGATCTCGTTCTCGTTTCCACCGGACGCCGCGCAAGAACCGCAGGCATCGGTCTGGAAGAGCTCGGCGTGCAGATGAACCGCGGCGCGATCGTAACCAACGACACCTGCCGTACCTCCGTTCCCGGCGTATGGGCAGCGGGCGACGTCAACGGCAAGGTCATGCTCGCTCACACCGCATACCGCGAAGGCGAAGCGGCAGTGAACGACATGCTCGGCAAGAAGGACAAGGTCGACTACCGTGCCATTCCGTCGGTCATCTACACCAATCCCGAAGTCGGATGCGTCGGTGAGACCGTGGAATCCGCAAAGAAGGCGGGCATTGACGCGGAAGAAATCACCATGTCCCTCCGTTACAGCGGCAGATACATCGCGGAAAACGAAGGCGGCGACGGCATTGTCAAGATCGTCTACGGCAAAAAGCACCACGAAATCCTCGGCGTGCACATGATCGGCTCCTATGCCTCCGAAATCATCTACGGCGCGGCGGCGATGGTTGCCAAGTGCCAGAGAGTTGCCGACGTGCAGAAGATCGTGTTCCCGCATCCCACCGTCTGCGAAGTCATCCGCGAAGCAATGTTTGCGATTGAATAAATCTGCACATACCTTACGGCGCACGTGAGTCAGAACCCCGAACGATTTCATAAACGATATCCATCGTTCGCTCCACGGCGCGGGCAGATAGGGTTGGCGGTCCCTAGCTGCCCCAGAACGATTTTCTGATAAATCGGACGGACAAACCGTCAGCTGTTTTGAAATTTCACAATATGGCGGGAGCTGTTCCCATACATATCCCTTCATATGCCATCATACAGCAGAAATCACCGTCAGACAGTCTTAACCTTGTCAGTCGGAAGTTTTTGCCAAGCTTTTTTCAAAAAGCGTCCCGCGTCCCTCAACTGAAAATTTAAAATTCACTTCACATAAGAAGGAGTACCTACCATGCCTAAGAGTCAATATGTGGATCCCGGTAAGGTTTTTGAACCCGGTTACATTGATTTCGACAGTATCCCTCTCTGCCGATACAACAAGACTATTGAAGAAGAAAAGAAGCTGTATTCCAAGGCTGATTTCATGCGGATCTATCACGACATGAGAACCATCCGCGAATTCGAGACCATGCTCAACGAGATCAAGGTCAAGTCCGAATACAACGGCGTGAAGTACAACAACCCCGGCCCCGCTCACCTCTCCATCGGTCAGGAAGCATCCGCGGTCGGTCAGGCTTACTGCCTCGACATCAACGACTTCACCTTCGGTTCCCACAGATCCCACGGTGAAATCCTTGCAAAGGGTCTCTCCTCCATCAACCAGCTGGAAGACAACGAAGTTTACGATATCATGAAGGAATTCCTGGACGGTTCCATCCTGAGCGTTGTGGAAAAGAACAACACCACCGGAAAGATCAAGGATCTGGCGAAGGACTTCCTCCTCTACGGTGCGCTTGCTGAAATCTTCGGCAGAGTTACCGGCTTCAACAAGGGTCTGGGCGGCTCCATGCACGCA
>JAFUQY010000109.1 GCA_017472105.1 Clostridia bacterium
AATGCACGGGAATGGACGGAAGGAACAGTGCGAACATTGTCAGTCCCGTCTGAATGATCTCACCGACCAGTCTTTCCGTCACTTCGGGCGGCCAGTGCTCGAAATCCGCAACTGCCCGGAGATTTGCGACCGCAGTCATGGTGTAGATCGAGGGAACCAGCAGCACAACCGCAAGTGTAATGCATACGGCGACAATCACGGTCGGATACGTTTCCGCGCGCACGGATTTATGAATTACCCGGTCATCCGCACCGATCTGTCTCAGAATCGCAATTTCGCGCCGTTCCTTTGTGACCTTGAGGAAGGAATCCGTGTAGGTCATCGTGCAGAAGGAGAGGTAGAGCATCGCAAAGAAGAAGCACAGCATAACGGTGTTCGCGGTCTGGATGCGCTCCTCGGATTCGGTCTGCACATCGCGCGCGGTCACGTCATACCGCAGGAACGCCGGGGAATTGACGAGGTTTTCGTACATCACGCGCAGTTCGTCAAGTGGAGCATCCTCCGTGAACCAGCCGAGCACCTTCGACCACTGACCGCCTTCCAGACCGCAGAGCTGACGTCCTTCGTCGCTCATGATCCAGATGCCGTCGCTGATGAGAAGGTCTTCATATCGTCCCACTGCAACGACAACGGCACATACGGTGTATTCATAGGAGTCCGTCTGCTTTACGCGGGTGTCGGTGTAGGTATAACCGTCTCTGCTTCCTTCGTATTTGGTGACAATCTGCGTTCCGTTGACGGAGAACTTTTCACCGACCTCGATCGGATCTCCTTCATTACCGGAAACCACCGCAATCATGCACGACGGATCCTCGAAAATCCGGTAGGGATCCCCGTCGATCACGGCAAATGACGCCATATCGAGCGCGCTCCGGTTCATGGTAATCACCGCGTTGTACCCGGGAGCCGTCCCGCCGTCCGGTGTCGATACATACGGATAGTGCTGTGTGATTGTGTCGCCGACATCCATGGCACGGCGTTCCGAGCTGCGTTCCAGATCGTTCGCGGTCACGGAGTCATACAGCGCGATTTTCTCAATCAGCGGCTCTTTTTCAAGCTCCAGTGCCAGCTCTTCCGTCAGCGGGGCATACCGTCCGTATGAGTTGTTCTCGTCCCGCTCCGCAACGGTGATATCCGCGGCGTATTTGTTGAGCTTTTCAATCGCCGACGACGCATCCGCACGGAACATGACCATCACCGTCACGAAAACGCCGCACACGATGCACACGAGCGATGTGATAACCGCCGTGACGATACGGGATTTCAGCGTCCGACGCGCTTTGAGGAGCGAGAGCGTGAGAATCTTGTCCTTCGCTGTTTTCAGCTTCTCCGACGAGCGGGAGACGTACGGAATCCGGTATTTCGCCTGACCGGAGATGAGCACGAACGGCAGCTCCATCGTGATCCGCGCAATGCCGATGTACGAGAAGAAGCACGCCAGCACGCACCACCACAGCGACGCCTCAATCAGTCTCAGCCACGGTACGGAGAACACGTAGTCCACATCCGTTGCGGAGGCGGCGTTGTAGGCGGATATGTAAATGTTGGAAATGCCCGCCGAAATGAGAATCACGGGAACAGCCGCAATCAGCCCGATCAGGAGAATCTGCCCGGCGGATATGGCACAGATCTGACGCCGGTTCGCACCGATAGCCCCGAGTATGCCGTATTCCTCCGAGTTTGACGCAAACCAGTTCGCCATGAACGACGCCATCATCAGCGCGGCAACCGCAATCACCGGCATGGAGATGGCAATGACGGGCGCGGTACTCTGGCTCTCGAGATAATCGAGGTAGGGTGTGTTGATGTATTCGCCGTACCATTTCAGAAGCTGGGTGTATTTCGTGTTCAGCTTATCGCGGTCGTTCAGCTCGGTGAACTGCTGGAAGTCCGTCTCCGGAATCCGCAGATCCTTGAAAATATCGTCAATGATGATTGCAATGTTCCGGTCACTGTTGTATTGGCAGCGGAAATAGAGGTCATACTTCGTCTTCGCGCGGGTCTCGGCATCAATGGCATCCGCCGTTTTCTGCGTGACGAACACATAGCCCGCATCCACGTCATTGGCTTCGAAAATGCCGCTGACGGTGAGAGGGAAGTACGTCATGTCGGTTGCCGAGAAGTACAGCTCGTTTTCCGCACCTGCGATGAGGTAGCTGTACGCATTGTAAAGCTCCGTGGATACCGCAATCTCGCCGTCTTCCGGTTCCCGTCCCCAGACGTAGCGTACATCGAGTCTGTCGTAAATCTCCTCCGTCGGCACTGCCACCCGCGCGGGTTTCGATGCATCGTCGGATGAAGCGAGCATGGATGTGTACGGAATTGACCATGCGCTCTCGATCTTCTTGTATTTCAGAATCTCCGGTGTGTGATCGTTTGCCATTCCGCGGATCATGACATGGTGATAGCCGCTTTCGGACTGCTCAATGCTCCGCAGGATTGTGGATTCCGCCATTTCGAGAAACGTCATGACGAGCGCGAGCAGAACCACGGATGTGAGAAAAATGGAAAGATACGACCGCCGCCGTCGGTTCAGCTGTCTTGAGGAATAAAAGAACAGCCGGCGCAGTATTCTTCTGATGGTTGGCATAGCTCCTCCTTTTTTGCATAAATGAATCGGACAACATCTGTATGTTTGTATTATATCAAACACTGTACAAACTGTCAATAGTAAAAAGTAAAAAATAACCGAAAAATGCAGAACACATAACGAAAATTTCATTATGCATTCTGCATTGTGAATTATGCGTTGTTCTGACTCTGCCGGAACTGATTCGGGGTACATCCGACGGCGGTTTTGAAGGAGGTTGAGAAATGCTGGGTGTTGGAGTAGCGGAGCAGGGCGGCGATTTCCTTGATCGGCATGACGGTTCCGGTCAGGAGACTCTGCGCAATGCCGATTTTCCGCTGTGCGAGGTACTGCATGGGAGTCGAGCCGAATTTCTGCCGGAAGACGCGGATGACATGCATTTTCGTGATGCCGAAGTGCTCCGCGATGATATCGAGCGAGAGTTCCGCATAGACATTGGCATCGATGTACGCGCGGATTTTTTCGTCGAGCGTGTTCTTTTCCACCCGGTCAGGGAAGAGTACGTCCCGGTTTACGCGCGTCAGTATCTCAAACAGCAGGCACGATACGTCCGCTTTGATTTCTGACAGATTCGCATCCGTTGCATGGCTGAGACGGTCGTGAACGGCGAGAAACAGATCAAGCACATTGCCGTGCGCCGTGAACACCTTCCCGAGCGAGAAGAAATCCGCCAGCCGCTCCGCGATATCCCCGTCGAGATTGATCCAGATTTTCTCGTACGGATCGTCGGGATCGGCGTAGTACGTGATTTCCGCACCGCGTCCGATGAAGTAGAACGTACCCGCATCCACGCGTTCGGTCACAACCTCGTCACCGCGGTCGTATTCGAGATATCCGGCACCGGAAATGACGTATTCAAAGATATAATCCTTCGACGGATACCGCAGCATCCTGTACTCCGGATTGGGATAGGTCACGCCGGCGAGGGTACAGGACAGTCTGTGTGCCGCCTCCCGGTTTCCGACATATATGATTTTTTCATTGGAATCGTTGAAATACATAACGCCTCCGCATCATTGAGTAAAATCAATTATACCACCGTCATTTCCGGATTGCAAGTTGATTTTCTGTAATTTTTACGGTTTTTCGTGCTATTTTCTGGCATGTTGATTAAAATTCCGTGAAATCTATTGACGGTCACGAGAACCTGTGATATAATTGATACAGAATCAAAAAGCAATCGCAAAGAAAGGGGGAATTACCGATGAAGGGCATTTGCAGACTGGAAAACATCCCGGGCACGAATTTTGACATCAACAAAATGGGCGGCGCAACGGGGATGGAATTTCTGGATAAGGTATTCTACATCGCCAAGGGCATCATGCTGGGACAGATCCGCGAGATCACCGGACTGGACGGCACAACGCTTCAGAACTGGGTCAAGCGCGGCTGGGTTCCGAATCCGACGAAAAAGACGTACGACAAGGAGCAGCTTGCACGGATCCTGCTCATCTGCATGATGCGCGATACCATGCAGCTGTCACGGGTGGCGTTCGTGCTTCAGTACATCAACGGCACGGCGGAGGAAGACAGGATTATCCGCGAAAGCGAGCTGTACGACATCGTGTGCCGCGTGATGACGGAAATGACGGCGGAAACCGGATCCATGGGTTCGATCGATGATGTAATCGAGCATCTTCTTGCGGACTACGAAGAACCGGTAACGGGAGCCAAGCGCAGACTGATGACCGGCATCCGCATCATTTCATACACATACTACTCCGCCATCATCAAGGAACAGGCGGACGGCATGATCGACGATCTGGGTGCAGAAAAGAAACGCAAGAGATAGAACGGCTGAGAAATATCTACATTTACAAAAATCCAAAGGAGGAATTTATGCT
Source organism: Clostridia bacterium (assembly GCA_017472105.1). The sequence goes on from JAFUQY010000109.1 coordinate 4,435, forward strand.
GACTTGGTTTACTGAAATGGATCTGGTCGGTCAGATTTATGCGCTGATTGCCATTCCGGCGACGCTTGCTCTGGTGGTGCAGACGGCTCTTCTGCTGTTCGGCATCGGAGCAGGGGACGGGGATGCGGATTTCGATCCCGACGCGGATCTGAGCGATCTCGCAGAAGCGGGTGACGGCGGTCTGGTTCTCTTCTCCCTGCGCGGCATTCTCGCCATGGCTGCAATCGGCGGCTGGAGCGGACTTGTCATGCACGAAGCTGGCATCAGCACCGTGGTTACCGTCATTCTCTCCGTGGCAATCGGATTCATGGCACTGGTCGGAATTGCGTGGATGATGAAGATCTCCATGAAGCTCCAGTCCAGCGGCAACCTGAATCTCGGCTACGCCATCGGCAGAGTCGGCACCGTGTACATCCCGATTCCCGGCGAAATGAAGGGCTCCGGCAAGATCAACCTGACAATTCAGGAGCGGTTCATCGAAATCGGCGCCGTGACCTCATGCGAACGGAAGCTGATGACCGGCGAGAGCGTGCGTGTTGTTGCCACCGATGAAACCGGTCTGGTCGTCGTCGAACCGATTGAGTCCGGCAAAAAATCCTGACTTCCGGCGAATTTGACGGAAATATCGCAGGAAATGAGAAAAGAATTCACAATCTGACGGAAAAATAACGAAAAAACCGTGCATTTTATGAAAATCTATGCTATAATAAGATAAGGAGAACATTATGAAACTGTTTCTGACAGCAGGCGGACTCGCATCCACGTCCCTCATCCTTACATGCGTCATTGTGCTGGTCGTGCTCACCACCATCATCGTGATCCTGT
>JAFUQY010000110.1 GCA_017472105.1 Clostridia bacterium
AATTTTTACGGAGCCGCCGTGGTCGGAAACTGCCTGTATTTCAGTGAGTACCGGCTTGCGACCGAAGTGGTCGGCGGTACAGAATACATGACCACAACGGACGTCAATAAAATCCGCATGGGACTGGATGACGGGACCTTCACGAGAATTGCATTTGAATAAATCATCGCAGGGGAAAACATCATGAAAAAACTGACCGCAGTTCTGCTCGCACTGGCGCTTGTGTCGTGCATGAAATCACCCGACGGAGCCGATGGGAATCCTGACGGCGGGCACGGGGCCAAAACCGAAGCTGTCTACGTTCCGCCGGAGGAAGGCACCGCCGTTGACGGGATTTTCGCGGAGGACTACCTGTTCAGCGACGGGAAATTCTATTTTCAGCTCAAGCATCCCAAAGACGGTGGCGGCGGCGTCAGTATGCTCGCGTATTCCGATCTTCAGACGGGAGTCAGCGGCATCGTCTGTGAGGATCCCCTGTGCACCCACGGCGAGGACGAGTGCAGATATGCGGATATGGACGACTACTGCTTCACGGATGAGCCCGGGGTGTACTACGGCTACCGGTTCGGCTCTCCCGCGTCCACGATCTGGCTGGTTGATCTGAACACCGACACCGTGAAGCTCGCGCATACGATGGATTCGGTTTTCGGTGAAATGATCGGATACAGCGGCGGAAAACTGTATTTCTACGACCAATTTGAGGATATGACGGACGAAAAGAAAACCATCACCGAAATCCGCATCTCCTGCCTCGATCACGAAACGCAGACGGTGACGGAGATCGGATATGTCCCCGAAGAAGTGATGCAGCATAGCCCGTTACTGCGATTCATGCGGAACGGTGAAATCTACTATTCGTTCAGTGGCAGCAGCTCGATTTACCGCGCGGACCCGGAATTTCAGAATATCTCGGCAGTGTTTGAGCTGGAACAGGGAACCCACCAGTGGTACATCGACGACAACACGGATGCGATTTACTACCTCGTCAGCGATCAGGACAGTCCGACCGGCGCGGTTTACATCTATAAGAATGGCACGTCAGCGAAGGTGGAGCTGCCGCACGAGGGCATCTGCTCGTTCTCCATCAACGGAGAAAAAATTTACTACACCGTTTTTGACCCGGTCTACTACGGCATCAGCAGTGCGGCGTATTATTTTGACCGGGATCCCGATGAATGTAAAACCTACGACTACACCGGCGGGAAGGTGTACGCGGTTTCGCGGGAGAATCCGTCCGGGGAAGCCGAGCTGGTGTATGCATCCAGGGGATTTGACCTCGACCGCCTGCCGGATCTGGACGAATTCATTGTGATCGGAGATTATCTCTACTTTGACGAGGTCGAACTTCGGCGCGATATTCTCGACGGCGTGGAGTATCTGACGATCTCGCATGCTTCCGATGTACAGAAAATCCGCGTCGGACTCAAGGACGGATCGTTTACGCGGATCAAGTTTGAGTGAGGAGCCTTATGAAACTACTGAAATACGAACTGACCAAACACCTGACCCCGTTCACGGTGATTTTTACCTCTGTGATGCTCGTGCTCAGCCTCGGCGTGGTGTTCCTGCAATATGCCGGTGACGGTTCTGCGGATGCGGTGATGATCCGGGATGCGCAGGACGATGTACTTTCGGATTATGTGAATGACCGTGAAACATACGACGCCGATTACGCCGAATACGAAAAGCGGTACGCGGCGTTTGAAGAAGCGGTCAGCATCCGCCGGATGAGCGATGAATGGTACACGATACGTTTGCAGAGCGAGAAAATCGACCTTGACACCTACGACGATCAGAAGCTGTACCGCGATGTGAAGGAAATCATTGCGCGGACGGAAGGATACGGCGACACGCTCCGCAAGGTGATCCGGCAGGCATATGCCAAAATCGAGGAAATCGGGATTCTGCCCGGGAACTACGTCTACGATTATCAGGCGGCGCTGATTACGCACTACGCACCTCTGACGGAGCTGGAAATTCCTGTCGAAGCCGTCCGCGGTTGGGAGGAATTCTTCACGCTCGAGACCCCGGTGATCTTCCTTGCCGTGACCATCCTCGGCGTGCTCGTCAGCATTTTCATCACGGAGAAGCGGAACCGCACCCTGAGCGTCCTGCGCATCTGCAAAAACGGCGGGTGGCAGCTCGTTCTCGCAAAGCTCCTGTGCACTGCGGTTTTCTCAGCCGTTCTGACGCTGGCATTCACGCTGACGCCGCTGATCGTTCTGCATTTCACAACCGGGCTGAGTGATCCGGCGGTTCCGGTGCAGGCTCTGCCGTCGTTCCCGCTGTGTCCGTATCCAATCACGATCGCGCAGTATCTTGCACTTTTTGTGCTCATCCGGCTGGCGGTGTTCTTCGTGCTGTCCCTTGCCGCCGCAGTCCTCGGTCAGCTCATCGGCAGTGAGGTCGGAGTGCTCGCCGGGATGTCGGTGTTCCTCGTGTTGAGCTATCTGCTTTCCCGCGTGGATTATTACTCGCCGTTCTTCCCGCTGAGGCAGTTCAATTTCTTCGATTCCGCCTTCGTGACGCTGTTTTTTGACCGATACCGTGCCGTGAACCTTGCCGGACAGCATGTCGGACTGATTCTCACCGCGGGCGTGCTCCTGTTCGTCATCGCGGCAGTCCTCGTCGTTCTATCGTTCCTCGTGAAGCTCCGGAGCAGTCAGAGTTTCCGGCGCAGCATCCGGCAGAAAGCATCCGCAAAACCCGTGCGCAGGCAGAAAATGGCAGAATCCATGTCCCTGTCCGTGCTCCGGTATGAGTTTGACAAGTACATCCTGCATCCGCGTGCGGCGATCATTCTCGTGCTGGCACTGGCGGTGAAAATCGTGCTCTCGTCGATGACCTTTACGCCGGACGGCTCGGTGTATGAGGAAATCTACCGCGGATACATCACGGAGCTTGCCGGGGAAGTCTCGCCGGAAAAGGATGCGTACATCAGTGAGGAGGAGGCATACATCCGTGCGAGCACCGCTGACTACGAGGACGCGTACGATCGATACAAGGCAGGCGGGATCACCTACGACGAATACCGCGTCATCACGGAGAAAAAGAACTACGCTGAGCTTGTGGAGCGTCCGTTTGAGCAGCTCAGACAGCGCCAGTCGTACCTGAAATCGGTCGATGACGGGACGTTTGACGGGATCAGCTACGTTTACGAAGCGGGTGTGATGCGGCTCCTGCGCTCCGGGATGGACATTCCGCTGATTCTTCTGGCGATGCTTCTGTACGCAGATCTGTTCGCGCGGGAGTACCGATCGGGGTTCATCATGATCCAGAGCCTGACCCGATACGGCGGACGGCGGACATTGGCGGCAAAATACATCCTCGCGGTCAGCGTCATGACGGTGCTGTACCTTCTCTTCACGGCGGCGGACGTCTTCTTCCTCATCCGGTACTACGGCACGGACTGCATGACGGCGGGCATCATGAGCATTCCCGATCTCGCCTCGCTCCGGTGGAATCTCTCCGTATGGGAGTACATTCTCCTGTACAAGCTGGTGAGCTGGTTCGGATTTGTCCTGCTGGCGACCGGGATCGCATCCGTGTCCCTGCTGACGAAAAACATCCTCACAGCCGCTGTCGTCACGCTCGGTGCAGTGTTCATTCCCGCGTTCCTCGCCGTCTTCGGAATTGATGTACTCGCGCCGGTCAACCTCACCGCGGTGCTCAATCCGACGATCGTGACGGACAGCATCCTCCAGCTCATACTCTACACAGCCGTCGGCGCACTTCTCGCATTCCTCGGGAGCCGGAAGTGGAAGCTCGACTGAATCACGACAAACAGAAAACGCACGACTCTGAGCCAAAATCGTGCGTTTTTATGTTTTACGGGATTACCTGCCGCGGTAGGACAGCTCAAGCACCTCCGAGGAGACGGCAAGCGGATCGTCCGTCAGAAGGCACATCATCAGGAACGATTCGTAGGGATTCGCCGGATAGAGCTGGTTCATTCCGCAGAGCGCGAGCATTGTATTGGCATCGTCCGCAAACCGGAAATACCGCCGTTTCGGGAGGAGCTGATCCTTCTGGGTATGCAGGAAGAAGCTCAGCGTGATCAGATCAAACCGGTCGGGTTCCAGCTTGCCGGTGAGGACGTCATGGATGTGCTGCCGGCAGAGGCGTTTGTCGTGGAACAGCTCGCCCAGCGTGGAATTCCTGCTGGGAACGAGATTGCCGTACCGGTCGGTGGGAATGGCGGGATAGAGGATGTGCTCGATGTCGGATTCGGTGATGCTCTCCGACGTCCGGGGATATCCGAGAATGGCGGCTGCGGCGTCCTTTGCTTCGCTGTACAGGGCATGGAAGCATTTGCGCGCTGTCACGTGGCTGACGACCTCGTTGTCCGGCGTCTTCAGTCCGGCAAGGTACTGCATCAGGGACGGCTCGTCGGTGATTTCGCTCACTTTCCGCTTGAATCCGGCGGTTTCTTCGGAGGACAGATCAAACGCGGCATCCGACGGCGGCAAGGCGAGATACGCGCTCCACAGTCTGCGGAAGGCGGCGAAATTGAGTCCGTACCGGTAGCAGTAGCCGCAGAGCACCTCGAACGGATCCTTGGCGTACAGCTCCGGCTCGAGCAGTGCTTTCTGCAGAAATTCGTTGACGTCTTCCAGAGACATACGCAGACCGAATCCGAGCAGGAGAACCACACTGCGCCGCACGGTATGCTGGGTCAGCCAGTTTTTCGTCAGCGCGCTGAGCTTTGCCGTGGTCGGGAAAAAGGACGGCGGCACATCGTTTTCCGCAAAGGAATCGCGCAGGATGGCACGGTATTCTTCAAACTCCACCTCACACAAGCCGCCCGACAGCCCCGCCTTACGGTAAATGTACCGCTTGAGGTAGTCCGAGAACGGGATCGACTGCATGTGATTTTTCAGCTGGCTGTAAATCAGTTCCGCCGGATTTTCCGCGTTTTCGGTGAGCAGATCCTCGGTTTCATACAGGATTTCCGATGCACAGGAGGTGAATTCCAGCAGGTCGTTTTCCGGTGTTATCATGTGTTGTTCTCCTTGTATTCGAAAATGATCTCCGCGTTGAGCAG
>JAFUQY010000111.1 GCA_017472105.1 Clostridia bacterium
CGGTGGCGCAGAACGATCAGCGCGCGGCGTTCAACGGCGCATTCTTCAAGATCAAAAACGGCGAGCTGACCGTGGTCGGCTGCGACGGAAACCGTCTGGCAGCGGCAAAATGCACCCTTCCGGATGCAGCGGCTGCGGAAGCGCAGATGCTGATTCCGGGAAAATTCCTCGGCGAACTCATGAAAATGCTGCGGGATACCGAAGACGAACTGACTATGATCCTCGGCCGCAAGCATATAATATTCAAGATCGACTCGATTTACTTCTTCACCCGCATGCTGGACATGGAGTACATCAATTACGAAAAGCTCCTTCCGGAATCCTACAAGACGGAAGTCTATGTTTCCGCGGATTACCTGCGCAGTGCGGTTGACCGCGCGTCCATCGTGACGGAAGACAAGCTGGGCGGTTCGGGCAAGTCCCCGATCAAGCTGGACATCATGGACAACGCGGTCGCGCTGTCCTCGGTTTCCTCCGGCGGCTCGGTTCACGAACGGGTTCCGGCAGCCATCGGCGGCGCGGACATCTCCATCGGCTTCAACTGCCGCTATCTCCTCGATGCGCTTCGTGCGGTTCCCACAGACTGTGAGACGATCCGCATCCGTCTGAACGACGCGTTCAAGGGCATCATGATCGAGCCGGCGGGCGGCACAGACTTTGTGGTGGCGCACCCGGACGAATCGGTCTTCAGCGAACGCAAGTTTGATGTGGCCGCAGATTATGTGAACGAGAGTTCTGATGAAGCAGAGAACAAGAATTCCATGTTCATGAGCTTCATCATGCCGATCCGCATGAACAGATAAGGATAAAAACTGCATGTTTATACACATCGGTGCGGGCAGTCTCATCCGCGGCCGCGACGTGATCGGCTTCTTCGACATGGACGGCAAATGGGACTCCGAAGTCACCAAAGACTTCCTCAAGCGCTACGACAAAACCGGCAGAACTGTTGCCGCCGGCGACGATCTCCCGCGTTCTTTCGTTCTGACAGATGACAGGCTTGTTTTTACCCACATATCTACGTCTGCTCTGAAGTCGCGGGCGGAGGGGGAGTGAGTGCGATGGTGGAGGAAAGGGGAACGCGCTTTCTTGAAAGAAAGCTGCGCAAAGAACTTTATACTGCGGCAGCCGGATTGTATGGCTGATATGATTTAGTGGGGGAAAAAGAAAGAAATTTTCGGTGGAGTACGGCTGAAATTTGTTAGACCTATAGCCGTGAAGGTATAAAAGTCATGAGGAATAGTGGAGCGACTTCTCAAAACTCCGTTTTGTTCAGCGCTCGCCCCTTCCGTATCCGAGATATAGTACGCCCTTTTAGAATTCAGCTACGGATGCGTCAGCATCCGCACTCCTTGGCTGCCGCCGTTCGTGCTTTGCGTTTGTTGAAATCGTATGTCAGCTGCCCTACCTCACAGAAGCGAGGACGGCGACAGCCAAGCCGAGCGGGAAATCTCTCTGCGTAGAGGTATTTCTAACAATAGCACGGAATCGAGGTTACACCATATGGCGTGGGAAGTCAGGGTCTCGGTGGTCCCTGACTTCCGTCTCCACC
>JAFUQY010000112.1 GCA_017472105.1 Clostridia bacterium
CTTCGAAAATGATCGGAGAATGTGCCTTTTGTCATCAGAATTTCATCTTGTTTTCGCTGTAGTGGCAGCGTGCGGTTCCGGCTTCGGCGTCGCTCACTTCAAAGAGCTGATCGAGCTCCTGTTCCACAGTTGTGATGCACCGCGGGTTGTCGCAGATGAGCTTGTTGACGAGAAGTCCGGTGCGGTCCTCTTCGGGAACGGCGGGATTTCTCTTCGCTTCTTCGAGGAGCTTGAGAATCAGTGCCATGCGAATGTACTTGCCGTTGCGTACCTGCTTGAAATAGCACGCACGGGGATCCTTGTCGATCTTGGTGCTGATTTCGTTGACGCGCGGCAGGGGATGCAGGATGCACATGTCGGGCTTTGCGTTCTTCATCTTCTCGGGCGTCAGGATGTAGCTGTCCTTGAGACGTTCGTATTCTTCCTGACTTTCGAAGCGTTCGCCCTGGATTCTGGTCATGTAAAGTACATCCAGATTCGGGAGTACGTCCTCGAGGGATTCGGTACCGACGTAGGGAATGCCGTTCTTCCGCATGATATCCTTGCGGACATAGCTGGGCAGCATCAGTTCGAGAGGAGAGATGAGAACCACGCGGATGCCGGTATAGCGGGACAGTGCGGCGATGAGGGAATGAACGGTGCGGCCGTACTTGAGGTCACCGCAGAAACCGATGGTAAGATCATTCAGACGACCTTTTTCGCGGTAAATGGTCAGAAGGTCGGTCAGGGTCTGGGTCGGATGTGCATGTCCGCCGTCGCCTGCGTTGATAACCGGGATGGATGCATGCTGAGCTGCAACATAGGGCGCGCCTTCCTTGGGATGACGCATTGCGATGATGTCGGCGTAGCAGCTGATTACCTGCGCGGTATCCGCAACGCTTTCACCCTTTGCCGCAGAAGAGCTTGCCGCGAGGGAGAAACCGAGGCAGGAGCCGCCGAGTTCGAGCATAGCCGCTTCAAAGCTCAGTCTGGTTCTGGTGGAAGGCTCGAAGAACAGGGTCGCCAGCTTCTTGCCCTTGCACTTTTCGGAATATTTTTCGGGATTTTCGATGATATCGTTCGCTGTCTGAATCAGCTCGTCTATTTCAGCCGCGGAAAGATCCGGGATGTCGATCACACTTCTCATAGTATGCCGCCTTTCATCAATTATATCTCTGATTTACGCTTTTCTATATGTTCACAGCCTCGGAGACTCCGCACCTACTTCAGATCTGTGGGACTTGCAATCGGCTGAACCGGAACGCCCCCGAGCCTGCATACCGCTCAGCGGGCTCAGTCAACGAATTCGGCTACGCAGCGCTTGTATGCAGCCACCGGATCGTCTGCGGCGGTGATGGGACGGCCTACAACGATGTAATCGGAGCCGATCTTCTTCGCTTCTGCGGGAGTCATGACGCGCTTCTGGTCGCCGATGTCGCCGTCAGCAAAGCGTACACCGGGAGTTACGGTGAGGAATTCCTTGCCGCAGCGGTTGTGAACAGCTTCCGCTTCAAGAGGAGAGCATACAACGCCGTCCAGTCCGGACTTCTTTGCATTTGCCGCGTAGTGCATAACAACGTCAGCGATGTTTTCCTTGATGAGAAGGTCGGCTTCCATGGTTTCCTGGTCGGTGGAAGTCAGCTGGGTTACAGCGATGAGCAGAGGACGGGTGCCGTCGGGTCTGGTGAGGCCTTCGATTGCGGCTTCCATCA
>JAFUQY010000113.1 GCA_017472105.1 Clostridia bacterium
CAAGAATCGGCGCCTGAGGAACCCCGGTCAGCTTTCTGTGAAGCTCTTCGCCCGTCGCTTTATAGTCGAATAAAAACAGATCGATGAAGGGAAGTGCGGCGAGGATGATTTTCGTTTTCGCAAAGCCGCTCGTCTCCACAGCCGTGTGCAGTCCCTCGTTTTTCGCAGCTTTCAGCAGCTCCAGCGTGAATTCATGCTGATAGAACGGTTCGCCGCCCGAGACCGTCATGCCGCCGCCGCTCGTTTCGTAGAAAATTTTGTCCGAGAGCACCTTTTTCATCACCTGCTCCACGGTCATGTCGTTCCCGACGAATTTCAGCGCACCCGCCACGCAGGCATTCAGACAGCGTCCGCATCGCGTGCAGGATTCGCGGCTGTACCGGTGACCTTCCGTTTCGGAGAACGTGTGGAAGCCGCATTCTGCTCCGCAGGCACCGCACAGAATGCACTTTGTGGGCTCGTACTCGATTTCGCGCTCGCGGGAGAGACCCTCCGGATTGTGGCACCAGAGACAGCGCAGGGGACAGCCCTTGAGAAACACCGTCGTGCGGATGCCGGGGCCGTCGTGGATGGAAAATTTCTGAATATTGAAGACACAGCCGATCATATGTACCTCCGGGAACAGGGAGTGCGTTTTTTCCCAGTTTATTATCGCAATTATTATACCCTGTTCTGCCGGGAATTGCAATAGTGCAGCCGAAATTCTCTTGACGAGTGCGCGGATATATGATAAAATGAAGAAAAACGATAACCGGAGATCAGTATGGAGATCAGAAAAACCACAACCGCAGACCTTGACGCCGTCATGGAGATTCTGAACGAGGCGCGCCGCACGATTGCACAGCTCGGAATCGATCAGTGGCAGGACGGCTACCCGACGGCTGACGTGATTCTTGACGACATTGCAAAAGACCGCTCCCGCGTGATGGTGAAGGACGGGGAAATCATCGGCACCTTCGCTGTTCTTGACGACGGGGAATCCACCTACGACGAAATCCACGGCGGTCACTGGATCACGGGCGACGAAAACCGTGCCTATATCGCCGTGCACCGCGTTGCCGTCTCGGTCAGAAGCCGCGGAACGGGTGCGTCGGCTGAGCTTGTGAAGTATGCCGCCGATACTGCGCTCTCACTCGGGATGAAATCCGTCCGGATTGATACACACGAAGGCAACGTCGTGATGCGGCGGATGCTTGAGAAAAACGGCTTCACGCACTGCGGCACGATCTGTCTCGAAAACGGCGATCCCCGCGTGGCATACGAAAAAACGGTCTGAAAGGAGCAGAGACGATGGAAATCCGTTCTGAGCTGATGGATGAAGCGGCAGTGAGACGTTCGCTTGCCCGGATGACGCACGAAATCATCGAGAAAAACCGCGGATGCGGGAATCTGCTTCTGCTCGGTGTGAAGCGCCGCGGCGTTCCGCTTGCCGGGATTCTCTGCGAAAACATCGAAAAATTCGAGGGCAGCCGCGTCCCGATGGGCATTCTCGACATCACACGCTACCGCGACGACATCAGCTCCTCCGAACATCTGCCGGAAGTGAGCGAGATTCCCGCGGACATCACCGGAAAGACCGTGATTCTCGTTGACGACGTCATTTTCACCGGACGCACGGTCAGAGCCGCCATCGAAGCGGTATTTTCGCGCGGAAGACCGTCCGCCATTCAGCTTGCCGTTCTCATCGACAGGGGACACCGCGAGCTCCCGATCCGTCCGGATTTTGTCGGCAAGAATATTCCCACATCCCGCGAAGAAAAGGTCGAGGTTCTCGTTGACGAAATCGACGGCACAACCGCCGTGCGGATTCTGAAAAAACAGTAAGAAAACACGCCCTCCGGCGGCTCTCAAACCATCGGAACGGCGTGTTCTGTTTTTGCAGTTGACTAAAATCTGTTATGCATATGCCTAATTTCAGACTCTTGTGTTATGCATCCGTCTAATACGGCGCAGACAATTTAAGACAAGCGCCTAAGCAAGCAAATCGGCGAACTTTGCATCCACATACTGCGCGAGCTGTTCCGGATTGAGATAGAGCTGCACGCCGCGCTGACCGGCACTGACGTAGATCCGGTCGTACAGGGTCGCCGTCTCGTCGATGAGCGTCGGGAATTTCTTTTTCATCCCCACGGGAGAGCAGCCGCCGCGGATGTAGCCGGTCAGAGGGAGCAGCTCCTTCACGTGGATCATCTCGACCCGCTTGACTCCCGCCGCAGCCGCGCATTTTTTCAGATCCAGCTCGTACGCCACAGGGATGCAGAAGACGAAATACCCGCCCTTGTCATCGCGGCAGACGAGCGTTTTGAACATGCAGTCGGGATCGGTGCCCAGCATTTCCGCCGTGTGAACCCCGGAGAGATCGTCCTCGTCCACTTCATATTCCACCGTATCAAACGGGATTTTCGCGGTCGTCAGCAGCCGCATTGCGTTGGTCTTTACCATTCAATTCACCTCGGATTTGTTTCTAATGACCATATTTTATCACATATTCCTGTGAAAATCAACGGATTCCCTTGAATACACGGAAAGATTGTGCTATAATGAAAAAAACTGCACCGGAGGACGGAATTATGACGGCAAAAATCAAGTCATACCTGAAAAAATACTTCATCGACGCCATGAGTGCGATGGCTCTCGGGCTTTTCGCGTCCCTGCTGATCGGCACGATTTTCAACACCCTCGGCACCTACACCGGCGTGACGCTGTTCAATGAGATCAACAAGCTCGCATCCGCGTCGTCCGGGATGGCAATCGGCGTCGCAATCGCGTATTCCATGAAAGCGCATCCGCTCGTCATGTTCTCCTGTGCCACGGTCGGCTATGCGGGCTATTCGCTCGGCACAATCATCGGAGATGCAACGGTTACGGCAGGCCCGGCAGGTTCGTTCTTCGCAGTCATCGCCGCCTGTGAAATCGGGATGCTCGTCTCAAAAAAGACAAAGGTCGATATTCTCGTCACACCCGTCGTCACCGTGCTCTCCGGCGTACTTGTTGCGAAGCTCCTGTGCCCCGGAATCGCGTACTGCATGCACGGAATCGGCGAATTTGTGCACACCGCGACCGCGTATCAGCCGTTCCTCATGGGCATCGTCATCTCCGTCGTCGTCGGAATCGTGCTGACCCTGCCGATTTCTTCCGCCGCGCTCTGTGCCATGATCTCGATTTCCGGAATCGCGGGCGGTGCGGCTGTTGTCGGATGCTGCTGTCAGATGGTCGGATTTGCGGCGTGCAGCTTCCGTGAAAACAGGTGGGGCGGTCTGGTTTCGCAGGGACTCGGCACCTCCATGCTTCAGATGAGCAATATCTGCCGCCATCCCCAGATCTGGATCCCGCCGACACTCGCTTCTGCCGTCTGCGGACCGCTTTCCACGATGCTCTTCAAACTTGAATGCAGCGGTGTTGCGGCGGGAATGGGCACCTGCGGTCTCGTCGGCCCGATCGGCATCATCGACGCCACCGGAACCTCGCCCATGACATGGATCGGCATTGCTCTCCTGTGCATCGTGCTCCCGGCGGTGCTGTCCGTGCTGTTTACCGAAATCATGCGTAAGCTCGGCTGGATCAAGGACGGCTGGATGAAGCTGGATGCGTGAATTTCGGCAGTTGACTAAAGAACGTAAGGCAATTGACTAAAAACAAAGAAAGGCGTATTGAGAGATCGGTGCGTCTTTTTCTTCTGCATACCCCTTGCAAAAGCGGGCAAAATATGGTATAATAATCGCTACGGAATCCATCATACGGAAGGAGAATCCCATGGCACAGGAGAAAACCGGAAAGAAAATCATCGCCGTCAACCGCAAGGCACGCCACGATTATTTTGTCGAGGACACTTATGAAGCGGGAATCGCGCTCTACGGCACGGAAGTGAAGAGTCTCCGGCAGGGACAGGTGAACCTCAAGGATGCCTACTGCAAGGTCATCGACGGTGAGCTGTTCGCGCTCGGCATTCACATTTCGCCCTACGAAAAAGGGAATATCTTCAACCGCGATCCTCTGCGCGACAAGAAGCTCCTGATGCACAAGCGGGAGATTCTCAAGCTCCAGCAGTACGTGACCCGGGACAGCTACACGCTCATTCCGCTCTCGCTGTACTTCTCCGGCTCGAACGTGAAGGTGGAAGTGGGACTCTGCAAGGGTAAAAAGCTGTGGGACAAGCGCGAATCCGACGCCAAAGCCGAAGCCGGACGTGAAATCGAGCGCGTGACCAAGGCAAGAGGCAGACGCGGGTACGATCTTGATTAAAAATTGATTAAATCTGATTTACCCCTATTGCATTTCGGGCGGAAATCGGGTATAATAATAGCGTACTGGAAATTCCGGTGGCATCGGCATGGTCGTGGGGCATAAGTACTGGATCACGTTGTTGTTTGAATATCAAGCAACTCCATGGTCGTGGGACAAAGTTTCAGCACAGCCATAAAGAACACCGATCCATAAAAATGGGGACGTAAAGGTTTCGACGGGGATTTTGCAGTGTGATAAGCGGGTAGAGATGGGGAATCTCTTTAATAATCCTCATTTTAAATTAAACGCTAACGAAAACGTAGCACTCGCTGCCTAAGGGCGGCTGTCCGTCCGGAGAAAGCCACGACTCCGGAATGTCCCGATTGGGAGCGACTCCTTATTTGAGCGCGGCATCAAATGAGTGGCGAACGTGAACAGTGATTTGGCTTTTGTAACTGTCATGCAATAAAGAGCTACCGACCGGTGAAGCC
>JAFUQY010000114.1 GCA_017472105.1 Clostridia bacterium
CGCAAAAAAGTTCAACTTTTTTTGAAAAAGGTATTGCATTTTCGAAAAGAGTGTGCTATAATAATACCCGTCACACAGGGGTATAGCTCAGTTGGTAGAGCAGCGGTCTCCAAAACCGCGTGTCCTGAGTTCGAGTCTTAGTGCCCCTGTTACGAGCCGCAGTTTCTTAACGGAAATTGCGGTTTTTCTTTTTCGCAATTCTGACCGGAAATTCTTTAAACGAAAAACATTCGCAAAACAACAGCACCGTAATCCTTTTGGCGGGAATTACGGTGCTCATTTTTTACTCCGGCTTTTTTGCCGTGAACAGATGATATTTCGCGTTGGGCAGGGGCTTGACGGGAGAGACTTCAAATCCGGCACCGGTGAGAACGGCGGATTCGCATTCCACAGTCAAAGGCGTGTCCATGTGGGCGTATTTTGTCGGATCCTCGGCGTAGTCGCGCAGGCAGATTTCCTGCTCCTCGTCGTTGTCCGCGCATTTGTCGGCGTTGACGAAGTAAGCTCCCGGCTTCATGGCGGCGAAGACCTTTCTGTACAGCGCCGCTTTGTCCTCCGGCGGGAAGTGGTGCAGGGCTGAGGTCGAGATGACGGCGTCGTAGTCCCTGCCGAAATCCGTTTCGAAAAAGTCCCCGGTCACGCAGGTGATTTTTCCGGCAAACGGACGCTTCATGAGCTCGCCGAGCATGTCCGCGCTGATATCTGCGGCAGTGACGGATGCGTCCGGGAAGGCTTCAAACAGCGGAATCAGCTCCAGTCCCGTTCCCGCACCGAGATCGAGCACGCGGATGGGTGTGTCTCCGGTGTAAATTTCCTTCAGAGCGTCGGTGAGGGCGGTTTTGCTCTCCATGAACGCGATGTGAACGTCGTCGTAGCCATCGGTTTTCCGGTCAAAAAAGGCTTTCATCTCAAGCCCACGTTTTTTCAGATCCATTGCGGTCCTCCGTTATGCATGTGATTCCGCATTCATTTTAGCACACCGCCGCGCGTCTGTCAATAAATTTACATCTCCGCGGTGGATTTTTCTGCCCGGGAGGGTATATACTGTAACAAAAACAACCGAAAACGGAGGACTGTATGACAAATTTACAGGATTTCATCGGAACGATCCGGAAGCCGGTTAAGCTCGACGTGGACTACGGCTTTGCTGCCGTCGGACTGGATCACGGACATATTAACGGCATGTGCTCGTCCCTGATTGAGGCCGGGGCATCGCTTCTGTACGTGTACGACCGGGACCCCAAAAAAGCGGAGGCTCTTGCGGCGAAGCACGGTGCCGTTGTCGTGGACGATATCCGGCGGATTTATGAGGATGAACGCGTAAAGCTGGTGGCATCTGCGGGAATCCCGAACGAACGCGGCCCGCTCGGATGCGACGTCATGCGCCACGGACGGGACTATTTCGTCGACAAGGCACCGTTCACGACGCTGGAACAGCTCGCGGAGGCGGAAAAAGTGTGCGCCGAAACCGGACGGAAGTATTTCGTGTACTACTCCGAGCGGCTTCAGAGCGAATGCTCGATTCTGGCGGGATACCTTCTGGATGCCGGATTCATCGGAAAGCTCGTCAATCTCATCGGCACGGGCCCTCACCGGATCGGACTGCCGTCGAGACCGGGCTGGTTCTTCGAGCGCGAAAAATACGGCGGGATTCTCTGCGACATCGGAAGTCATCAGGCGGAGCAGTTCCTGTATTACAGCGGATGCGACGACGCGCGGGTGACGCACAGTGCCATCGGCAACTTCAAATTCCCCGAATATCCCGAGCTTGACGACTTCGGCGAGATGCACCTGACTGCGGCAAACGGCGTGACCGGCTACCACCGCGTGGACTGGTTCACCCCGGACGGGCTGAGATCCTGGGGCGACGGACGGTGCTATCTGGAAGGAACCGAGGGCTTCATTGAGATGCGCAAGAACGTGGACATCACCATCGGCGGCGGAAACAGGCTGTATCTGACGAATGCCGACGGCGAATTTGTCATCGATGCACGCGGAACAACCGGATTCCCGTACTTCACGGCGCTGATCCGCGACTCGATTGAACGCACGGAGACGGCGATGACCCAGTCCCATGCATTTGCGGCGGCACGGCTGTGTCTTGAGGCGCAGAAGCAGGCAATTGAGCTGACGGGACGCGGATGAGCCGGAGCGGGACGAAAAAATCACGGGGATGCCTCGGATTCTTCCTTTTCTGCGCGGCTGTCTTCCTCCTTGTCCGGC
>JAFUQY010000115.1 GCA_017472105.1 Clostridia bacterium
AGCCGGGTTTCAGCAGGGAAGAGAGCTCCGTTGTGACCGTGAAAACATCGAAATCCGTGTCGCCCGCGAGGAGCTTTTTCGCCATCGTGAAGGCGTATTCCTCAGCGTCATCGGATGCATACGCGGTCGCGGCTTTCATTTTGTACCCGTTTGCCCGGAGAATCCGGAACGCATCCCCTGCGGAGTCGAGCTGATCCGACTGTGCGGCATCGGACGGTTTGGCGAGCCGGCAGAAATTCAGCGTTTTCAGCCCGTCGAATACGGAAACCGGTTCATCGGGAATCCGGTACAGCACCACGCGCTGATAATCGTGCACTGTGACGAGAATCCCGTGCGACGCGGACTGCACGCAGATGAAGGTGTCACTTCCTTCCGCGAACTGCACGCGCTCATACGGCTCGGGCGTGACGGCGTGTGCTTCATAGGAGAATCCCTGATAAATCCGCCCGGTTTCGGGATCGTACGCGGACTCGTTGAACCACGTCATGGCGGTGTGGATGAATTTCGCTTCCTCGGATTTCTCACCGGTTCCGGCGTCATAGCGGACGAGGATTTCGTAGTCGGAGCGGTCTCCGTTCACGGTTTCTTCTCCGGTGACATAGTACAGGACGCCGTCTGCGGTAAATCCGCCGTATGTGCTCTGTGCGATCTTCTCGGGTTCGTCAGCGTCACCGCGCCAGATCCACAGATCGTAGTAATAATTCCGGGCAATGCTGTCCGTGTCGATGTTGGTCATAAAATAAATGTCGTCCCCGGCGATGCCAATGCGGTGCGCAAATGCGTTTCCGGGCAGATCGTACTCCCGCTGACGGAGGAATGTGCCGTCCGGGGCATACCGCTGAAGACGCGAGACACCGTCACAGTAGGCGAATACGGCAATCTCACCGCTGTCCTCGGCCACGGAAAGCGATGCATGGAATTTCCCGGTTCCGTCCGGGGCGTCGAGGGTGACAACTTCGGGTTCGGCGGAAAAATCGGCATTGCTGTACACGAGAAGCTCTCGCAGAGTCCCCTTGTACGCGGAAATCGCGTCTCTTCCGGCGGCAACGACTTCCTCCGGGACGCGGTGCAGGACGTACGTGCTCTCTTCCGTCACGCAGATCAGGGGCGCCGTGGTCGACAGTGCTCCGTCCCCGGTGAAAACTCCGAACGCGGCAAGCTCCTCAAAGCTGCTGTTCACACGTCCGGCGGGAATCTCCATGCTGACGTGATCGAGATTGTACCGGTATCCGTCGTCATCGGCTGTCACGGTATCCTCCTGCGGCGCGGGAGAAGTGCTGCACGACACAAGCACCGTCGCGGCAAGGATGAGGGAAAGAAGTTTTTTCATGGGTGCCTCCGTTGTCTGTGATTGCAGTATGATGTATGCATCTGTTTATATAATTCTATCACAGATTGCAGATATTGTCAACAGTAAATACCAATACCGGGGTTTGTATATTTTCATCGGATATCTTGACATATCGGCGGAATCCGTGTAAAATATCAACAAAAAGACCGATGAACGGAGGTTTGATTATGGAAAAACTGATTCAGTACCGGACGAAGGCGTCCCTGTATGACGGGGCATTTGACTCGACGGTCGGATGGGCGGCTGCCGGAATGGGCTACCTGATCGTGACGGAAAACGGGTGCCTGATCGCTGTGGACGGAGGAAATGCCGGGGACGGTGAGGAGTTTCTCGCGCTCGCAGAACAGTACGGCGGCAAAAATCCCGTGATCGAGAAGTGGATCATCACGCATCCGCACAGCGACCACTACGGCGCACTGCTCGACATTGCACGGAAACCGGAGCTTGCCGCGCGGCTGACGGTGCGTGAGCTCGTGTACCACTTCCCGGAGGAATTCCGCGACAGAAAGGGGAACGGCATCGGGTACGTGTATCCGCATTTTGACGAAATCCTCGCGGGAACGGGTGCGGCGGTGCATCTCCCTGCCGTGGACGAGAAGCAGACCGTGGACGGCATGACGATTCATTACCTCTACACCCCCACGGACGTGACGATTCTCGACAATCCGAACCAGCTTTCGCTCATTTTCACCGTGCAGGGCAATGGCAAAAAGATCCTGTTCACGGGCGACGCGTACCACAGAACGATGCAGATTGCCGTATGGCGCTACGGGAACGCGCTCAGGGCGGACATTCTCCAGCTCCCGCACCACGGACTCTGCGACACGGGCAACATGGATTTCTACAAAAAAGCTGACGCGAAGGTTGTGCTGATCCCGATTTCGATCGCCGGAGACCGCACGATGCGCTCGGACATGTACGGTGACGCGCCGGCAGTGAACCGCTGGGCGGAAGACAACGCGGACGTGGTGCACAAGGCGTTCGAAGGTACGGTGGAGATTGCGCTGTAAGGCAGAATGAAAGGATTGAAGGAGTATCGGTATGGCGTTTTCTAATTACAACGATGATGACAGAAGGCTGGAATCCCTGCTCGCTCAGGTGCATTTTCTCGATACCGCGGAAGAAAAGTTCGCGGATGTGACGACGGTGCCGGTTTCGATGCCGGATGAGACATACGGGTTCCTGCATGAATGCGCGATCACGTCGTACAGGGGCGTGCTGTTCGCGTCGTGTTACAACAATCACACAACGGAGCTGCACGGACGGTGTCCGATCCGCGGGAAGCGTTCGTACGACGGCGG
>JAFUQY010000116.1 GCA_017472105.1 Clostridia bacterium
ATCCTGTGTCACGTTATTCTCCCGCCGCATGGTGCGGATTATGTTTGCGGTTGGCAGTGTCATTGCTTTGTCCTCGTTTCATGGATTGAACCGGTTCTGACTGTATGATAGCATAATTTTTCGACAAAAGCAATAAGCCGTTCAGTGAGCCTTACTCAATCAGACAGAGAATTTTTCGATTACTGCATGAGACGGCGCCGGTACGGATCGAAGGACTTTGCTTTCTCTCTGAGTGCGGCAAAGCGTTCTTCGTGCATATGCGGACGGAACCACTCCCACTGTCCTTCTTCGACATTGAGCGCGGACATGAGATTGTGGTGATAACTCCGCATATCCCCGCCGTTGTACAGCCCGAAGCGATTCCAGCCGACGTACAGCAGATCAAAGCAGTAATGGGAACAGCGAAGCTCCGTGTCCTCCGGGATGGTGAAGAATTTCTCAAACAGCGCCACGGATTTCTCCAGTGCATCGTACGCTTCTTCCGTTTCCCCGAGCCGGAACCGGCATTTCGCGATAAACAGCCAGTTCCACGCACGCGGTTCGATAAAAATGTCGTAATCGTTGTCCCGGTCTTCGCGGAACAGATCGTACAGCCGGAACGCGGTGTCAGCTGCAATCAGGTTTTCCCGTGCCGTCCGTTCTTCTGCGGAGCCGTCATCGGGATGGATTTTGGTCAGATGGCAGGGGAAAATCCGCATGAACGTCATCCAGAGATTCTGCTGCATCTGAAGATTGTGGCGGTCATATTCATCCCGCACGTAGAAGCGATGCTCCATGAGCTGGTTCTCGAGAGAATAGTCAATGGCATATTTCTTCCAGTCAGCGAGCCGGTCTTCGTCTTCATAGTCGAAAATATGGCTCAGCGCGAGCTTGCGGCTGTACAGATCGACGGGTTGATTCAATAGAGTTTCACAGAATTCCCTTACAACCGGCAGAGCTTCTTCGCGTGGAAGTGTGTCGTAAAAAATCAGATCCCGCACCACCAGCTCCATCAGCCGATAGGCGTACCGGTGATTCTTCGGCAGGGCGGACAGTGCTTTCCGGCGCATTTCGTACCGTCTGAGCGGGTCTTCCTCCTGTTCCGAGGCTTTTTGACAGTCCCGGAAGATTTCGTGGATTTCCCGTTCCCGCGTCTCCTCATCCGACACCAGAAGCTCGTCCGTGGTCACTTCAAAATACGCGGCGATTTTCGGCACAAGCGTAATGTCCGGATAAGTCTGACCGGTTTCCCAGCGGCTCACGGATTGGAATGTGACGTTCAGAGCGTCGGCGAGCTCCTCCTGCGTGACGTTTTTCGCGCGGCGGAGGGAACGGATTTTTCCGGCAATGGGCAGCATGATATCCCTCATTTCTATTATAAAAGTAAATTGAAAGCGGTACCGTTTACGCTTTTATCATATCATAAATCATTTCGCAATGCAATCAGCCGTTCTGTGAAGAGTACTCACGGTAGGCGTGAAAAATTCACGGAACACGAATAAAACAGAGGTTAACATGAATTCAAAAGCATTATACACCCTCGAATTTGATAAAATTCTTGAAATGCTGGCGGAAATCGCACCCACGGAAGGCGCGGCTGAAATGGCAAGAGCACTCACGCCGTCCTCCGATATCGTGAAGGTGCGCCTTCGTCAGCAGCATACCACCGACGCGAAAACACTGATCGGAATCAAGGGTCTGCCGTCCTTCGGGCGCGTCAAGGATATCCGTCCGAGCGTGGAGAGAGCAGAGAAGGACGCCATTCTGTCCCTGCGCGAGCTTCTCGACTGTGCGGCGGTGTTCCGGACTGCACGGACTCTGCTGGACTACGTCAGAGGTGAGCGCACTCCCGAAACATCCCTCGGCGTAATTTTCGAGCGTCTTCAGCCGAACCGGCATCTGGAAGAAAAAATCACCCGCTCCATCATTGCCGACGACTTTGTTGCCGACGAAGCAAGCCCGGAGCTCGGTGAAATCCGCCGGAAAAAGCGTCTGACCGACAACAAGATCAAGGACATTTTGCAGAAATACGTTTCCGGCTCCTCCAAGTACCTGCAGGAAAACATTGTCACCACCCGCGGCGGACGCTTCGTCATTCCCGTCAAGGCGGAATACCGGAACGAAGTCCGCGGTCTGATCCACGACACCTCCCAGTCGGGCGCGACCATTTTCGTCGAACCGATGGCGGTTGTAGAGGCAAACAACGAACTGCGCGAGCTTGAGGCGAAGGAAGAGCACGAAATCGAACGCATCCTCCGCGATCTTTCCGCAGGCATTGCCGTATCCGCCGACGCACTGGTGCTGGACTACCTCAACATCACGGAGCTTGCCTTCATCTTCACCTGTGCGGATCTGTCCTACAAGATGAACGCCGCACCGCCCCATGTATCCGACAGAAAAATCATCGAGCTGTACCGCGCGCGCCATCCTCTGCTTGACAAGGCGAAGGTTGTGCCGATCACGATCACGCTCGGCAAGGATTACAAAATGGTCGTCATCACCGGTCCGAACACCGGCGGTAAGACCGTTACGCTGAAAACACTCGGTCTGTTTGCGCTCATGACGCAGGCAGGGCTCCACATTCCTGCGGACGATACCTCCACGCTCGGCGTGTTCGACGAAGTTTTCTCCGACATCGGGGATGAGCAGAGCATCGAGCAGTCCCTGTCCACGTTCTCCTCGCACATGAAGGGAATCGTGAAGATTATCGAGCAGATGACGGAAAATTCGCTGGTTCTGTTCGACGAGCTCGGTGCAGGTACGGACCCGGTTGAAGGCGCGGCACTTGCCATGTCCATCCTCGAGGAAACCCGGGAGAACAACACCCTCTGCGCCGCAACCACGCACTATGCGGAGCTCAAGGCATACGCAATCGAGACCGAAGGGGTTGTCAACGCGTCGTGCGAATTTGATGTGAACACCCTCCGTCCGACCTACCGTCTCATCATCGGCACGCCCGGCAAGTCCAATGCGTTTGCGATTTCCGAAAAGCTCGGTCTGTCCCCCGTCATCGTCAAGCGCGCGGGTCAGTTTGTCGATACCGGCTCCCGCAATTTTGAAGCGGTCATCGAAAAGCTGGAAGCAACCCGCCATGAACTCGAAGAAGAACGCGCAAAAGCCGAAGCATCCCGCCGTGAATTTGAGGAATACCGGAAAAAGACCGAAGCGGAACTCGAAAAGAAGCTCGCAGGTGCCGAAAAAGAAGCGTCCAATATGCGAAAAAAGGCACAGGATATCCTCGACGGCGCCCGTGCGACCAGTGAATATGTCATCAGCCAGCTTGAGGAAGTCAAGAAACAGCAGGATTCCGAGAAATTCGGCGACCGTCTTGCTCAGGCAAAGCGCGATGTACGCCAGAGAGTGCGCGATTACGACGACACCGTCAACCCCGTCAGCGATTATGTGGACGACGAGGATTACGTCCTGCCGCGCGCGCTGAAGAAAGGAGACGTTGTCCAGCACCGCAACCTCGGTACACAGGGTACGGTTGTGGATGAGCCCGACAAGAACGGCAACTGCAACGTGAGAATGGGTGCGGTGAAGATGCGTGTCAACCAGAAGGATCTCAAGCTCCTCACCGATGCGGACAAGGCACAGAAGGCACAGCAGAAGCAGCAGTCCCAGTTCCGTGCACAGGTCACAAAGAGCTTCAAGCTCGAATGCGACGTGCGCGGCATGACCGGGGAAGAGGCGTGGTTTGTCGTTGACCGCTACATCGACGACGCCGTTGTGGCAGGAGTGCATACCGCGACCATCATCCACGGCAAGGGAACCGGCGCGCTCCGCAATGCACTGTGGCAGAGATTCAAGTCCGACAGCCGCGTGAAGAGCTTCCGTGCCGGTGCATACGGCGAAGGCGACTACGGCGTGACGGTGCTTGAGGTATAAATCCACATCGGATTCCGCCAAATTTTTGTGGATTTATACGGATTCACGCAAAATCCCGCAATGGATTCTTGCAAAATTCAACCTTTCGTGATATAATGAAGTATATTTAGTATGGAGAAGTCTCTCCGTCTCAAATTTTTCCTGCCATTATCGGCAGATTGGAGCGTTTTATGGTAAAATTCAGACTCAGTGCATTTTCCGATGAATATTCCGCATCCCTCGACGAACAGATCGAAGGTCTTATTCTCAACAAGGTCAGAATGACCGAGCTGCGCGGCGTGGACGGCATCAATGTGTCCGATCTCACTCCCATACAGGCGGCTGATGTGCACAGAAAGCTGGAATCCTCCGGGATCTCCGTTTCCGCCATCGGTTCTCCCATCGGAAAAATCAAAATCACCGACAACATGGACGAGCATCTTGACAAGCTGAAAAACACCTGTGAAATTGCCGGCATCATGCAGACCTCCCGCATCCGTATGTTCTCCTTCTACATTCCTGACGGAAAGTACGAGGAATACCGCGGGGAAGTCATCGACCGCATCGGCAGAATGCTCGACGTGGCTGACGAATACGGTGTGAAGCTGTGCCATGAAAACGAAAAGGGCATTTACGGCGATACACCCGAACGCTGCCGTGAACTCCTCGCCGAATTCGACGGCAGAATGGGCTGTGTATTCGATCCCGCAAACTTCATTCAGTGCGGATGCGAACCCTTTGAACATTCCTACAATCTTCTGAAAACCTACATTACTTATATGCACATCAAGGACGCTGCCGCAAACGGTACCATCGTTCCCGCAGGCCGCGGTGTCGGATGCATTCCCGAGCTGCTTGCCGTCATCAACCGTGCGCATGAGGGCGAATTCATCCTCACGCTCGAGCCCCATCTCCGTGTATTCGCAGGTCTGGACAAGCTCGAAGGCGGCCCCAGAACCGCACTCGGCAATGCCTACGCAACCTCCGCGGAAGCATTCGAAGCGGCAGTCACCAACCTCCGCTGGTGCATCCCGAGAACTGCCGGACAGGCGTAAACCGACATCACGCATTAAGACAACTTTATAAGGAGTACAGCCATGGCTCTGAAGAAAATGCTTGCCGTTGACCTTGGTGCATCCAGCGGTCGCGGTATTATCGGCGGATTTGACGGTGAGAAATTCACCCTCGACGAAATCCACCGCTTCCCGAACGACCCGGTTATGATGCCCGGCGGATTTTTCTGGGACACGCTCAGACTGCTTCACGAGATCAAAACCTCGATTCTGAAGGCATCCCACGCAGGCGGCGTTGACACCATCGGTATTGACACATGGGGCGTTGACTACGGCTATCTGGACAAGACGGGTACGCTTCTGTCCAATCCCTATCACTACCGCGATGCGCGCAACAACGACGCTCCGGCATATGTATTTGAAAACTTCGCAGAGAGAAGCGAAATCTACGGCATCACCGGCATCCAGTCCCTCAATTTCAACTCCCTGTATCAGGCGGCGATGGATCTTCGTTACCGTCCGTGGGTGGTTGAAAACGCGGAAAACATGCTGTTCATGCCCGACCTTCTCGGATATATGCTCACCGGACAGAAGGCGACCGAATACACCATCGCGTCCACCGGTGCCATGCTCGACGCAAAGACACGGGACTATGCACGCGATCTGATCCAAAAGATCGGTCTGCCCGAAAAGCTCCTGTGCAATCTGGTGCAGCCGGGCTATGATCTCGGCGGTATTCTGCCCGAACTCCGTGAGGAAACCGGCAATACCGACGCGCATGTCATCAAGGTTGCATCACACGATACCGCGTCCGCTGTACTTGCAGTTCCCGCCGCTGATGACGGATTCTGCTACATTTCCAGCGGAACATGGTCCCTCATGGGTATCGAATCCCCCGATCCGGTTCTCACACCCCTGTCCGAAAAGTACGACTTCACCAACGAAGGCGGCGTATTCGGTACCATCCGCGTGCTCAAGAACATCATGGGTCTGTGGATCGAGCAGGAATCCAGACGCCAGTGGAAGCGCGAGGGCAAGGACTACTCCTTCGGCGATCTTTCCGTCATGGCGAGAAACGCAAAGCCCCTGCAATCCATCATTGACCCCGACGATCAGCTCTTCGCATCCGCCGGAAATATGCCGAAACGCATCCGCGAATACTGCGAAAAGACCGGTCAGCACGTTCCCGAAAATGAGGGCGAAATCGTCCGCTGCATCCTCGAATCCCTCGCGCTCCGCTACCGCTGGACTGCGGAAAAGCTCGAGGAAATGACCGGACGCAACTATCCCGCGATCAATATCGTCGGCGGCGGTACTCAGGAAGAATTGCTGTCCCAGTTCACCGCGGACGCTTCCCACCGCCATGTCACGGCAGGTCCTATCGAAGCAACCGCGCTCGGCAATGTGGCTATGCAGTGCATCGCTTCCGGCGAAATCAAGGACATGTGGGAAGCACGCCAGGTTGTCCGCAATTCTTTCGACGTAAAGGAATACGAGCCCGAAACCGCATCCGCCGCACAGTGGGATGAGGCTTACGGCAAGTTCCTCGGTCTGATAAATGAAAACTGATTCCGTTTTACAGGAATGGAGGTAATCACCATGAACACTGAACGCGCTCTTGAAATTGCCCGCAATGTGTACGGCAGACTCGGCGTTGACGTTGACGCGGCTCTGAAATCCGTTGCGGAAACTCCCGTATCCATCCACTGCTGGCAGGGTGACGACGTTGCCGGCTTTGAAAATCCCGACGGCGACCTGACCGGCGGTATCCAGTCCACGGGCAACTATCCCGGCAAGGCTCGTACCATCGCTGAGCTGAGACAGGACTTTGAATTTGCAAACAAGCTCATCCCCGGCAAGAAGAAGCTCGCTCTCCACGCGATTTATCTCGACGCCGGCGGAAAAAAGGTAGAAAGAAACGAAGTCGCTCCCGAGCATTTTGCTTCGTGGGTGGACTGGGCTAAGGCGAACAACCTCGGTCTGGACTTCAACCCCACTTATTTCTCCCATCCTCTGTCCGCTGACGGCTTCACGCTGTCCCACGACGATCCCGCAGTCCGCAGATTCTGGATCGAACACGGCATCCAGTCCAGAAAGATCGCCGAATATTTCGGTAAGGAACTCGGACAGACCGCGTGCAACAACCACTGGGTTCCCGACGGATTCAAGGATATCCCCGTGAACCGTGCAAAGAAGCGTGAACAGCTCGCTGCGTCCTACGACGAGATCTTTGCATATCAGACGGACGACAGGTACATTCTCGACGCTGTGGAATCCAAGGTATTCGGCATCGGCGCGGAAAGCTGCACCATCGGCTCCCACGAATTCTACATGGGCTGCGCGATGAAGCACAAGAAGCTCCTGACCCTCGATACCGGTCACTTCCATCCCACCGAAGTGGTTTCCGACAAGCTGTCCGCGTCCCTCCAGTATCTCGACGGCGTTATGCTCCACGTATCCCGTCCGGTTCGCTGGGACTCCGACCACGTTGTCATCCTCGACGACGAGCTCAAGGCAATCACCACCGAAATCAAGCGCGGCGGCTACGAAAAGAGAGTACATATCGGTCTGGACTTCTTCGACGGCTCCATCAACCGTATCGCATGCTGGGCAATCGGCTCCAGAAACATGCAGAAGGCTCTTCTCTGGGCGGCGCTCGAACCCGTTGCAATGCTTCAGAAGTTCGAAGCGGAAGGCGATTTCACCAGCCGTCTGGCGTATCTCGAAGAAATCAAGACCCTCCCGTTCGGACTGGTCTGGAACGCTTACTGCGACATGCAGGGTGTTCCCGCAGGCGACTCCTGGATCCCGGAAATGAAGAAGTACGAGGCATCCGTTCTCGCCGAGAGAAACTGATTATTACATTTATAAGGAAGAAAAAATATGCTGCATAAATCACACAGGATACCGGCTCTGCTGGCTGCGGGTGCACTGATGCTGTCCCTCAACTCCTGCGGGCTGATGGAAATGCGTGACTCCTATGTAGAAACCGAAGCCGGAGAAGATTCCGCAGGCATGATGCTGGCTCCCGCTGAGAGAGTCAATCAGATCATCGAACGTCCTGCGGTAGAAACCGACGTACCACAGACCACCGAACCGCGGAAGGACGTGAAGATCGTTCTCGCCGGAGACGCGCTGATCGATACGGCAATCGTGAAGGATGCCGCAGACCGCGCTTACGACGGACAGAGTTACAGCTTCCTCACCATGTACACCGGTATTTACGGCAGTATCAGCGGCGGAGATGCGTCTCTTATGTCGTTCTCCACAGCGGACGGACTCAGTGACAAGCCGGAGCAGACACCTCCCGTGGAAGCTGCCGCCGCACTGTCCGATCTCGGCGTTGATATTCTCGATATCACGGGATCCGATTCCTCCGAAGCCGAAAAGCACGGGATGACCGAGCTGAACGGTGCGGAGGATACCGTCGAAACCGTGGAAGCCGGGGACATGACACTCGCTTTCACCGCACTGGACGGCAATGACTACGCGCAGTACACCGTTGACGATGATGCGCTTGCCGAAATCCGTGAGGCGGACAGAACAGCGGATGTTGTTATCGTTTCCGTCACATGGAACGAGAACACGGGTCTTGACGAAATGCGCACGGTTGCCGCCGCTCTTGCCGATGCGGGTGCGGATGTGGTAGCCGGAAAGGGCAGGGGCATCGGTGCGGTCGAATGGATTGATTCCGGCGACGGCACAAAGACTCTCGCCGCGTATTCCCTCGGTACGGTACTCTCCACCTCCGACAAAACGGCCGGACTCCTCGGCGGTGTGCTGTCCTTTACAGTCGATCCGGACGGCGCACTTCTCAACCCGGTGCTCGAACCCACTTTTACCCATTATACCGCGGAATATCGTGATTATCAGGTGTTCCGTTTAGCAGAGTATTCGGACGAACTGGCGGCATCCCATGCGAACAGCGGCGTTTACACCTCTGTGCTCAGGGATATTGTACGCGGAACCGTTCCTGCCGAATTCCTGCCGGCTGCAATCCGCGGCTGATTCCGAACAACTGACAGGACGATATCATGACATCACATATCAAACGGCTTTTCTGCGGATTTCTCGCGGCTGTACTTGCATGTACGGCGTTTTCTGCATGCAATACCGAAACCGAACCCGCGGAAAAGAAGGCTAAAACAAGAGTAATTGTCCCGGCAACTCCCGCAGTCGGAGTGGGCAGAATCATGCCGGAAAAGCACGAACCCAAAACCTTCACCGTTCTCATCGACCCGGGTCACGGATTTGAAGACGGCGGTACCGGCGAAGGCGTTCTTCCGGACGGAATTCTGGAAAAGGACATCAACCTCGCCATCGCCAACAACCTCAATGAGAATCTGACCGAATACGGTTTCAAGACCATCATGATCCACGACGGTCAGACTTTCCCGCAGTCGGTGAACGGCGACAATAACAACAAATTCAACCCCAACGAACGTGTTGCATACGCCAATACGCTCGATATTGATTACTACATTTCCCTCCATGTCAATTCCCACACCGATTCCTCTGCTTCCGGTGTACGGGCGTACTATCAGCAGACATGGGTCAAGGAAAATGAGAATTCGGAGGCAATCACACGTTATGTGGTCAACGCCATTGACGATGCGTTTGTCGGCGATCCGGACGTGGTGACGCACAACGATGTGTCCCTCGCCGTGATCCGCGAAACCAAGGCAGCCGCAACCCTCGTGGAAGTCGGCTTCTGCACCAATCCCACCGACGCCGCCAACATGATCCTCCCGGAATGGCAGGAACAGATGGCTCAGGCGATGGCGGACGGGATTCATCAGTATTATCTGGACAATGTCGAACCCTCTTCGCGATAACCTCGCGTTTTCAGACACAGATTGGAGATCAAAATGCTGTCAAACCTGACATACAGCGTTAACGCAATTCTTCCGATCTTCCTGCTGGCGGTGCTCGGTGCGCTGCTCAAGAAATTCGGTAAAATCAACGACCGCTTTATCGAAACGGCGGACTGGCTGGTGTTCAAGCTGGCACTGCCCGTGATGCTGTTTCTCGAAGTCGCCGGGAGCAGTCTGTCCGACCTTCCGGACGGCAAGCTGATTCCGTTCCTGATTGTGTCCGTGACTCTCAGCTTTCTGACCGTTTCGGTGATCGTTTCGCTCACGGTAAAGGACAGAAGCAGACGCGGTGCCATGATACAGGGGATCTGCCGGTCGAACATTGCCATTCTTGGCGTTCCGATTGCCGTGAATATGTTCGGCGAAGAGGGCGGGGAAACGATTGCAATCGCCATCCCCTTCGTGATTCTGATGTTCAACACCTACTCCGTCATCATCCTTTCCATTTTCTCCGGTGACAACGGGAAGCGGCTGAACAAGAGCACTGTCCTCGGTATTCTGAAAAATATCGTGACCAATCCGCTCATCATCGGCGTCGTCTCCGGACTTCCGTTCATGCTATATGGCATAAATCTTCCGGCGGCGGCTGACAAAACCCTGACCTACCTCTCGAATCTGACCACACCGCTGGCTCTGATCAGTCTGGGGGCGAACTTCAGATTCGAAAGTCTGCGGGGAAAAATCGGTCACGCGCTGATCGGTGCACTCGGGAAAACTCTCTTTCTTCCTGCAATTGCTGTGACAGCGGCGGCGTTGATCGGACTTCGCGGACCGTCTCTCGGCGTGGTACTGATCTGCTTCGGTGCACCCACGGCGGTTTCCAGCTACATTATGGCGAAGAAAATGGGCAACGACCACGAACTGGCGGCACAGATTCTTCTGCTGTCGACCATGCTCTGCGCACTGACGGTGTTTGCCGGAATATTTATCCTCAAAACGCTCGCGCTGATCTGAATCATCCAACCGCATCAAACCGCACTTACGGATTTCCAGTGAGATTCCGCAGTGCGGTTTCTTTTTTTATTTCCGAAGCAGCGCGGTCACGGCTTTGCGGATGGTGTCTGCCGGAATCACTGTCAGTGCGAACAGTGCACAGAACAGCAGATCTCCGGCTTTGAGCGGTACGCACCGGAACACATCACCGCCGAAATAAATGATGACGAGCTGGATCAACGCAACCATGTGCATGATGACAAGGAACGCGGCGTTTTTCCGGATGCCCGAGAACAGATTCAGCTGCGGCGTCCGGGTGCACAGTGCAATGC
>JAFUQY010000117.1 GCA_017472105.1 Clostridia bacterium
AGTTGGTGATAGCGGTGGTGGAATCCATCTGCTTCATCAGCTGTTCGTATTCACGGGAAGTCCAGGGAAGTTCTTCGAGTGCTTCCATGTTCGCGGTTGCATTCTTAGCAGCAGGACCAAGGATCGCAACGAGTTCGTTGGAGTAGTCTACCTGGAACTTGGTATCGGTGTACCAGTCCATGTATTCCCATGCAGCGCCGACATCCTTGGCACCTGCCATCATAACGATTGCGGATACGCCGGACATAACGGTGTTGTCAATGGTGCCGTCTTCCTTTTCAAATCCGGGAACGGGACCGAATTCCCACAGACCTGCGATTTCCGTTGCGAAGATGATGACGTTGTTGTATGCCGTGTAGTTCTGGATTGCGATCGGCATTTCACCGGTTCTGAAACGGTTAGCAAAGTCGTAGGTGTAGGGGAGGGAGTACTGGGTGAACATGTTGCACATGGTCTCGAAGGATTCGAGGGAACGGTTGGCATCGAGGTTGATTCTCATACCGTCGTCCGTCCAGAGGTCTTCACCCATCTGATACATGTACATCTGATAATCGGGAGACATACCGATTTCCATGTTGTTGAACTGGAGAACCGGAATCAGAGCGAGCAGGTCATCCCATGTCTTCGGAACATCGAGACCGAGGTCGGCGAGGATATCCGTACGGTAGAACATCATGTTCCAGGACTGGGTATCCGGCAGACCGTATACCTTACCGTAGAGTTCGATCGGAATGAAAGCAGCTTCCGTGAAGCGCTGTTCGATTTCGTGGAAGTTGCCGAAGATTTCGCGCATTTCTGCGTTGTAAGCCTTGGTTTCTTCGTCAGCGTCTGCTGCGTCTTCGTACGCTTCGGGGTTAACTGCAAGAACTGCGGAACGGATCGCGTACTGGATGGGGTCTACGCCGGTACCCGGAAGTGCAACGTCAGGACCAACGCCTGCAAGCACGGAGGGAAGGAGAGTACCGCCGGCAACGAGCTTCATGGTTGCGTTGATGCCGGTCTTGGGAGCGAAGTCGTTATCCATGAGGTTACGGATGATCTGAGCCTGGTCACGGCCGGTGGAAACCCAAACGTCGATCTGACGGTCGAGTTCTTCATCCGCTTCGGAGCCGCCGAGGGAGTTATAGTCGGTGAAGAAGGAAGCGACGAACTGTCTCAGTTCATACCAGAGAGCCTGGAATACGTTTGCTTCCTGCTTGGGAAGTTCAACATTGGAGGGCTGGATATTGATCCAGTCGATTTCAAGGGGCTGTTCCTTTGCGGTATTTACCCAGTCACCGAGGGTACCGACATAGGACTTGAGCTGCTTGAGGTTCTTCGCGATTTCGTCTTCGTCAGTACCCATCTTCTTGAGAAGTCTGGAGATCTGTTCGAGAGTCGCGGAGTTCTGGGACTTGATGTTAGCCATACCTTCGATGTAGCCGATAACTTCATCGAGAGCCATGGACTGGATTACCATGTCTTCAACTACATGAGAAAGAACACGGCCGAAACCGTAGTCACGGTAGGAGTCGGGGGTAGCACCGGTGAGCTTGAGGATTTCAAGGTAGTCTTCGTTGACGGAGTCCATGATTTCGGCAACCTGACGTACAACGGAGCCCATTTCACCGAGGGTAGCTTCGAGAGCAAGGGTGTGAGTACCGGGTTCAAGGTAGAACGCGAAGGTGCTTGCGCCGTCGTTCAGGGGTTCAACCTGCCAGTTGGAGTTGTAGTTGAACTTGGCGTAGTTTGCTTCTTCGAAGGGTACTTCGCCGTCGATCATGATCTTACGGGAGGTGTACATACCCTGCTGTTCGTTCTGTCTGTAACGGAGAACGATCTGATAGAGACCTGCGGTCTGAACATCAAATTCGTACTCAACCCACTGACCAACGGTCTTCCACTTTTCGGAACCGATGGTGTTGAGCATGATCTTTGCGGGGTCCTGCGGCTCTGAAATCGCGGATTTACGGTCATAAATCGGATATACAGTATAGTCGGAGGTTGCGCTGGGAGTTTCCGCATTGATGTGGATCGCTTCGGAAACAGCAGCCTCGGTCTTGCCGCCTGCGTATTCAGCGAAGGTCAGTTTGTCTTCATAGGGATATACGGTGATATCCTTGATGACCATGGGTTCACGCACTGCTTCGAGGGTAATGGTGTTTTCACCCTTTTCAAAGTAGAACTCGAAGGGGTTTGCGTAGTAACCGTTGGAGTCGATGAATACGTATTCCTTCCACTCGGGAACAACAACGGAGGTGGGACGGAGTTCGTTGCCGTTGCCGTCCTTTTCGAATCTCAGTTCGCCGTTTTCGTTTTCAGTGTACTGGTTGACCCAGGTTTTCTTCATAAGAAGATAACGTGCTTCACTGAAGGGAACGGCGCCGTTGATCTTGAGTGTACGTTCGATGGAGTTTGTTTTGTCGGATGCGGAGCAGAATGTGAGCTTTACAGCGTACATACCTGCCTTGGGAACGTCAACGGACCAGGTGACCTGACCATAGTCACTGATCTTAAGAGCCTTCCCGTTGTCACCTTCATAGTTGGAGACAACTTCAACCTGAGCGTCGGTCTGATCGGCAACATAGTCGGTCGCGTCGACGGATACGGTTGCGGTGCCTCTTCCCACGCCTTCATATTCTTCCTGATATTCGGCGTAGGAAATGGTCTTGAAGGATTCGCTGATTTCCTGAAGTGTCGTCTTCTGAGTTGTCGCGGTATCAGTTTCTGCTGCGAGAACTGTCATGGGCAGAGCACTGGCACACATCAGAAGCGACAGTAAGAGGCTTGTCAGCTTTTTGCTTGTGGTTTTTCTCATAGAACCTTCCTCCTGCAAATTTTGGAACCGTTCAGACCGCTGACCGACGGCATCCCGGTTCTTCCCCATATCGGGGCGCGCGCTCTCCGGACGCTGCGGCCTCTGCCGTTTTGCCCGAAAAGCATAGGATCCGAGGCTTTCCCGCCTTGTTTTTCAGGCGTAAAAAACCTCCTCGGAAGCGCAAAAATACACTACTCCCGATATTTATATGCCATTATAATAACATAAGTGCACAAAAATGTCAAGCGCAGACATTTCTCACTCATCCTCTCCGTCCGCGGCCTTCCGCTTCGATTTCCGGAGAAAAAATGCCATTTTCCGGCGGAGCGCTTTTTTCAGCCTTCCCGCGCGATTTTTCACACTTCCCGCGAACCGGAATGGTAAATTTCTTTTACTCTTCGTGTTGATTTTCTGCACTTTTACGGCTTGCGGTGGTTGATTTGCCGCACTTTTTGTTGTTTTATTGTGAACGGAATGTGTATATGTAATTATCATTTACCGTCACAACCGGAAGCCCGCGACTTGCCCTGTGATTGGCACGTGAAGCGGATTGTTCAGAAATTATTCAAACTGCACAATTTTGCGACCAAATTTTCTACACATATGCATAATGCACAAATTTTCAAAAATCCGGGATTTTCCGGGCATTTTCCGGGATTTCCGCCCGTTTTCTCCCGTTTCCGCAGTCAAGCCGTCTCAGGAGCGCATCTCCCGCAGCAGCTTCACCGATTCGGTCACAATCCGCGTGATCTCCTCAGCGTCAGCGTCCGATGTACCGTGCCCGAGGGAGATGCGCAGAGCCGATGAGCGGTACTTCTCCGGGACATTCATTGCGGTGAGGACATGGGACGGCGTTTCATCTCCGGCATGGCACGCGGACCCGGACGAGACGGCAAGCCCCCTGAGGTCGCACATCAGCGTCAGAGCCTCACCGCCGACACCGCCGAACGAGAGATTCAGGATTCCGGGCAGGCGCTCCCCTTCCCCGTTGCGGCGCACGTCATCGAGCTTCATGAGCTCCGCCTCAATCCGATCCCGCATTTCGCTGAGGCGTGCAGATTCCGCATCCATCGTCCGCGAGGCTTCTTCGCACGCTGCACCGAACGCGGCAATGAGCGGGACACTTTCCGTTCCGCTGCGGAGACCGTGCTCCTGACCGCCGCCGGTGAGGATGGGATCGAGCTTCACGCCGCGGCGCACGTACAGGAATCCGACGACTTTAGGACCGCCGAGCTTATGCGCCGACACGGACATGAGATCGCATCCGAATTCGCTGACGTCAACCGGGACATGCCCCGCGCCCTGAACGGCGTCACAATGGAAGAGCGCACCATACGCATGGGCAAGCCGTCCGATCTCCCGCGCAGGCTGGATGACGCCGGTTTCGTTATTCGCAAGCATCACGGACACGAGGATTTTTCCGTCTGCATCGCGGAGAGCCGTCTCCAGTGCGCAGAGAGACACGACACCGCCTTCATCGACCGGGAGAACGGTGAGTCTGACTCCGCGGCGTGCGAGATCCTCAGCGGTTCTGAGCACAGCGGGATGCTCGACAGCGGAAGTGATGATGCGTTCCGGGTGCATGCCGCGCAGAGCGAAGTTATCGGACTCCGTTCCGCCGGAGGTGAAAACAACCTCATCGGGCTGCGCGTGAATCATATCTGCACACTGCCGTCTTGCGTGTTCCATTGCGTCGTGCGCGTCCTGTCCGCACTGATGCAGGGACGACGGATTGCCGTACAGTGACCGTGCGGTTTCGGTGAAGACATCGAGCGCGCGCTTCGTCATCGGGGATGCGGCGGCGTAATCGGCATAAATCATGCGGCTTCACTCCTTTCCTTCATTTTTATTATAATATATATGCCGCTGACTATTGTACCAGAAAATGCGGCCCGGTTCAAGTGGAGCGCACGGTAAATTTATGCAAAAGATTCACATGGAAGCAAAAAATTGCGAAAAAAACGAACGGATTTCCCAAACCTGTTGACAAAATGTCGGCATTTCGATTATAATATACCTAACCAGCGAAGAACGCTGACGGATCGGTGCAGATTCCGTCAAATTTTAAGAAAGCAGGTAGAATCATGTATTATATCGGCGTTGACCTCGGCGGCACCAACATCGCGATTGGTATCGTAAACGAGCAGTACGAAATCGTAAAGAAGGGCAGCACTCCCACCAAGCCCGAACGCGGTGCGGATCCGATCATTGAGGATATGGCGGCACTGGCGAAGAAGCTCATCGACGAAATGGGCATCACCCTTGACGACATCGCATACGCAGGCGTTGCAACTCCCGGCACCGCGAACAGCGACACGGGCGTAGTTGAATACGCAAACAACATTCCTTTCTTACAGTATCCTCTTGCAGACAAGCTCTCCGCACTTCTGGACGGCAAGCCTGTTTACATTGAAAACGACGCAAACGCAGCGGCAAAGGCAGAAGCTATGGCAGGTGTAGCGGCAGGCGCGCCCTTCTCCGTGATGATTACCCTCGGCACAGGTCTGGGCGGCGGCATCATCGTGGACGGCAAGGTTTACTCCGGCTTCAACTATGCAGGTGCGGAACTGGGTCACGTTGTCATCGAAAAGGACGGCAGACAGTGCTCCTGCGGACGTAAGGGATGCTGGGAAGCGTATTCCTCCGCAACAGGTCTCTGCAGCATCACGAAGGACTACATCCTGAAGGCACGTGCAGAAGGCAAGACCACCGTTATGGAAGAAATGATCGGCGGCGACCTCTCCAAGATTTCCGCACGCACTGCATTCAACGCACAGAAGCAGGGTGACGAAATCGGTGCGGCTGCTGTTGACGAATACATCAGCTATCTCGCATGCGGTATCGTTAACGTAATCAACATCTTCCAGCCCAACGTTCTCTCCATCGGCGGCGGTGTCTGCAACGAAGGCGACAACCTCATGAAGCCCCTTCTCGAAAAAGTATGGTCCGAAACCTACTCCCGCGAAGGCACTCCCCGTACCCAGATCCTCATCGCCAAGCTCGGCAACGACGCCGGCATCATCGGCGCAGCGGTTCTCGGCAAATAATCCGTTACAAACAAACTCCGGCGTGGTCAGCTCGATCATTGCCGGAGTTTTCTTGCGCTTTTTAAGGGGGAGTTGGTGC
>JAFUQY010000118.1 GCA_017472105.1 Clostridia bacterium
GGACCTGCATCCGACAGATGGGATTCTGTATTCATGTGATTGCCGCGCCGACACGGATGCCGAAGAGGGATATCTCCGCGGATTGGGTGACAAAGCCCATGTCAACGCCGTTTTCGGTGACGTGCCTCTTCACGATCTCGATCTGCCAGCCGGGTCCCTGATAAGTTCCGCCTTCCACGCCGACGTGCCATGCAATCACGGGATCGTGCAGATTCATGACGGCGTTGTAGTCGATGAGGAAGAGGGTCACCCACACCGCGGCGAGCAGCAGAACGGCGGCAATAAGGATTGGTTTCTTTTTCATGATATTATTCCTCGTTGTGTATCCGAGCTGCCGCTTCGATGTAAACCGCGTCGTCATCACGGATGGAAATGATGATTATTTTCATAACATTATTCTCTCTGACAAGACCGTACACCACGCGCAGCCCCAGATCCCGCAGCTTGATTTTCATGTACCCTGCCAGTTTTGAAGAACGGTGATTGCCGAGAGGCTTTCCGTATCCTCCTTCGGAATTGGGCAGCGGATTTGCGGAAACTTTTTCAATGGCTTTCAGAACAAATTTGCGGCTCTGCGGATCCAGCTTCCGTAAATCTTTCTGCGCCTCCTTGATATAGACGACTTCCCAGCGCATCACTCGATCTCCACATCAATATCTGCGAGATCATCTGCCGTGATGCCGAGTTCCTTCATCACCTCTTCATGTTTCAGCAGTTCACTGTCGTCTGCGTTTTCCATGCGTTTTTCCGCTTCACGGAACAGGAGCTGGTCGGACAGAAGTTCCATGATTTCATCATAGCGTTCAGGAGACAGGAGCACACAAGCGGGTTTGTTGTTTTTTACGACGACCTTGAAGCCGTTTTCGGCAACTTCATCGAAGATTTTGCTTGCTTCTCCGCGGTTGAAGCGAGTAATCGGAACAATGGAATGCATCACTGCGGATGCAGTAAAAAGATCGGGATTCATGCGGACACCTCCATTTTCATCTGTATTGTCTGATTCCATTATACACATTATCGTTCATTTTGTCAATATTTATGTCGTCATTTCAGTCAATATTCCACTTGCGTCAGAATCCGGAACCCCGCCATGTCGAGCACGGTACAGCCGGTCTGCATGACGATGTACAGCGTATCTCCGATATACATGCCGCGGGAGGTGCCGTCCCATGAGCCGTTATTCAGCGCGAGAAACGCTTTCTCATGGAATCCCGTGTCCGGGTCGTATCCGAAGACGGCATAACCGTTGTCCGCCGGGAATCCGATGAGACTGCGGGATGCGGAGACGAGAATCGCTTTGTGATTGCCGAGAGCCGATGACCAGCCGTATGCCGGTGTCAGCTTGTGCGTCTCGGTGACGTCGTACGGATCGGAGGTATCGAACATGGACAGCTTGAGTCCCGTTGTACTGCCCGTTTCCGCGTCCGCGTCATAGCCGAGACCGAAGAGGAGTCCGTCGGCGTAGGGATGCAGATAGCTCGAGAAGCCGGGGATTTTCAGCTCACTCATGATAACGGGTGCGTCC
>JAFUQY010000119.1 GCA_017472105.1 Clostridia bacterium
CTGAGTGTCCCTGACAATAAGGTAGGTTCGCAAAAAATCACAATTGCACGTTGTATGAACCCCTTGCCCGCGCACTTTCTTCGAAAGTGAAGCCTTGGGTCCAGGCATCACTTTCATCTCTGATGAAAGTGGCTGGTCGCCGAATCGAGAGCCCGGCTGCGGAGGGTTCTCGCGCCGCCTGCGTAGGGCATTAAATCATTTGAAAAGCGGAGCTTTTCTACAATAAAATTCCTAACAATTCAGAAAAACCAACCGTCTGTAAGACAAACCCACAAAAAACAAAAACTAAAAATTATCCGACAGGAGCCACATAATCCCATGTTTACCTTAACCAAAAAAATCTGCAAGCCCGTTTCCGTTTCCGGACGCGAACAGGCCGTTGCCGGCGTCATCGCCGAGGAAATCGCACCCTACGTCGATTCCGTTACCACCGACGCACTCGGCAACCTCATCGCTTTCAAGGCAGGCTGTTCCGAAAACAAAAAGAAGCTCATGTTCGCCGCACATATCGACGAAATCGGCTTCATCGTAACCTATATCGAAGAAAACGGCTTCATCCGCTTCAATACCCTCGGCGGCATCAACTTCGCATCTGCGGCTTATACGCAGGTCGTGTTCGAAAACGGCCTCCGCGGCGTGCTCGTTCCCGAAACCGGCGTGGGCGCAAACGAATTCCGTCAGGAAAAGTTCGTCGTCGATATCGGATGCAAAAACCGTAAGGAAGCACAGCGCAAGGTCAAGATCGGCGATACCTTTGCCGTTGCTTCCGATCTCATCAAGCTCGCAGGCACACGCGCGGCAGGCAGACCCCTTGACGACCGCATCGGCGCCGTTGTCCTCATCGAAGCCGCAAAGAGACTCGCTCAGAGAGGTTCCTGCGCCAACGATACCTACTTCGTTTTCACCGTGCAGGAGGAAGTCGGATGCCGCGGCTCCAAGACCTCCGCATATGCCATCCAGCCCGACGTGGGCATCGCTCTCGACGTAACCGGTACAGGGGATACCCAGGGCGCAAAACCCATGGCTATCGCTCTCGGTGACGGCGCGGCAATCAAGATCAAGGACTCCTCCGTTGTCTGCGACAGAAACCTCGTTGACAAGATGATCTCCGTTGCCAAGACCCAGCGCATCCGTTATCAGCTCGAAATCCTCTCCGGCGGCGGTACCGATACCTCCTCCATGCAGCAGGCGGCGGGCGGTGCCATTGCGGGATGCATCTCCATTCCTACCCGCTATATCCATTCCTCCGTGGAAACCATCGACATGGCGGACGTCGAAGAATGCGTCAAGCTGACCCAGGCACTCTGCGAAGCGGATCTGTCCGATATCGCGTAACGGAGACTGACATGATACTCGACCACATCAGAAACCGGCATTTGTACGCATCTCTCGGAGACGGCATCGCGGCGGCACTGGACTACTGCGCTGACGCACTGGAGAAGTATAACACAACCGGTGCGTTCACGGAAGGAGACGTGGAGATCGGCGGAGGCGTTGTCATGAAGACTCATCCCGTCACCACCCGCTCCGCTGAGAACTGTACCTATGAAGCGCATTACAAATACCTCGATATCCACTTCGTCGTGTACGGCGGCGAGCGGATCGGATATGCGGATGTGAAAAATCTCACCGTCACGGAAGATATGCCGGAGAAGGATCTGGTGCTTCTGGAAGGCGAGGGCGATTTTCTCACCGTGATGCCCGGGTATTTCGTGATTACATACCCCGATGACGCCCACGCACCCGCCGTCGCGATGGAAAATCCCGGCGAGGTCTACGGCAAAATCGTCGCAAAAATCCCGGTAAATGCATAAAAAGAACTGCTGTATTGGAAAACAAATTCCGATACAGCAGTTTTCTGTTTGCCTTATGCCGGCAGAATCAGGGTCATCAGAGCTTTTCTCTGGTGTTCTTCCGGTTCTTTCAGCCTGCCGGAGTCAAGGAGCGCGCGGATGCAGTGCAGGAGGAACCAGCCGTCGGAGTGGAAGACGTATTGCAGCTCGTACTCCTTCACGCGGCGGAGATGTGCCGGGACGGAATCGAGCACTGCGTTGACGTACGGTGCCTTGAGTGCTTCAAATTCCGCGGCGTATTTCTCTTTCAGCTGTGCGCCGATGGCGAGAAGCTGTGCCTTGATCTCAGCGTCCTCGAGGAATACCACCTGCCATGCGGCTTTGAACATACCGTCCGGATCTCCGCAGACCTTCATGTATCCCTTTTCGCAGAGCCATGCGTATTCGCCGCGGGAGAGGAGCGCTTCCTCTTCGTGTTCATACAGCGAGAGCACGCGGGAGGAATCCGTACGGAACTGGAATGCACCGCCGCGATCGGACCATTCGCTGTCAATCTGCCAGAGCATCCTGCCGCCGGACTGATTCCACATCGGACCGCACCAGTTGTTCATGTACACGTAGTCGTCCGGGAGCAGAATATCGTCGTCGACAACTGCCGCGTGGATGATGTTGTGCCCGCCGTCGGGTCGGATGGTCGCCACGGATTCAAAGGGAATCTTTTCTTCGAACCGATCCTCACCGGACTGCGCCGCAATGTACGGGATGAGCGACCACAGGATGAAGTTGCGGTCGGGTGCGGGATCCTTCGTCAGCGAAACGGGCTCGCCGGACTGATGGCACCGGATGCGGCTGTCGTCGAGGATTCCGGAGGACACCAGCTCGTCGTACAGGTCGTTTGCGAAACCCGCGGCGGCCTTTTTGTACATCGCGTCCTGCATCACGAGAAGCTCACGGGTCGGCTCGCTGATGATGAAGTTCACGATGTACCCGTCCTTCGTCTTATTCAGAAGCCCGTATTCCTCGAGATATTCCGCCTCCGCTTCCACGTAAACCGGGGATACACCGAGGTCGTCCGCGATTTCGGATATCGTCTTCGCACGGTTCCGCACCGCGTAGCAGATGTTCTGATTCAAAGGGGAGCGGAAGAAATCGCCGGTGGTTTTCGTGCCTGCCGAACCGTTGATGCCGATGGAATTGAATTTGATGGGGTTGAATTTGAGATCACTTGGATGTCGTGTCATGTCCATACCTCTTTTCAGTTCTTTCTTTGCCTCGAACAGATGCCACTTCACGGTGCCTGCGGGAATTCCGAGCTGAGCCGCGATGTCCGCCTGCTTTTTGTTCTCGAAATAGTAGGCGATGACGATCTTCCGCTGGAGGGAGGACAGATACGCAATCTCGCGGCGCAGTTTTTCCTCGGATTCCCGGCGCAGGAGGTCTTCCTCGATGTCCGATCCATCCGAAATAAGCTCCGCGGCATCCTCGATGGGGACTCCGATGAAGTGCTTCTGATTGTCCCGGTAGTAGTTGGCAAGCGCATTGTGTGCCGCCGTCCACAGGAATTTCACGGGATCGTCGATGTCGTCGCGCCGGAGCAGGACGGAAAATACCTTCGCCGCAATTTCCTGCGAGAGATCCTCAGCGTCCTCGGGGGTACGGCATCGTCTGAGTGCGAATCCGTAAATCTGACCGAGGTGTTCCGTTGTGATCCGTTCTGCGTCTTCTCTGTTCATGGCGTTTTCTCTTTCTGCTGGTCTGTTGATTTGTCTCTGAAAGCTGCTTTCACTCATACAGACACGCGGACTGAAAAAAGGTTGGCGGATTTTCTGAAATTTTCTGAAAAATTATTTCTTTCCCGTATCTCCGGAGGGCAGGGGATATGCTTCACCGAACGGGATGGGCTCACCGATGTGCGGGAATCCGGTTTCGTCGAAGTACACCCGCTGTGCGCACATGTGACGGGGCAGGGGACTGTCGTTCGGGTTGTGCTCGGTGACGGCGTGGTAGGCAATCCATGTCTCGCTTCCGTCCGGGGACTTGAAGAACGATGCGTGACCCGGTGCATAAACGCCGTTTGCGAACGAGAAGAGCGGCACGTCATCCTTCACCCACGCGCTGATGTTGAGAGGATCGTCGCCCACAAATTCCATGATGCCGAGGCAGTATTCGTCAATCCAGCAGCCGTTCGCGGAGTAGACGATGAAGGTTCTGCCTGCGTGCTCGAGGAAGTATGCACCTTCAAGGATGCGCTGATCGCCGGAGTAAGGCGGAACCAGCTCCCACGGATACGTCGCGCGTCCGATGATGACGGGATCACCCTTCAGCTCGGTCGGGGACGCCATTTCCTGAATCACCAGCTCGCCGCGGTCAATATCCATGCACCGCGAGAAGCAGCAGAACAGGCGGCCGTTCTTTTTGTCCTTCCAGATCGTGCAGTCGATGGCGGATTCGGTCTCCGAGAGAAGTCCTGCGAAGTCAAAGCCGTCGAAGGGGTCGGAGGTGCGGGATTTCAGCACGAAGGTGCGCATTTTTCTGTCCACGTAGTCCTTGGTCGGATGGCAGGATGCGGCGGCGTAGATGTACCACAGACCGTCGATTTTGTGCAGCTCCGATGCCCAGACGCCGTTGTACAGACCGTTTCGTTCGTCCTCCGTGGTGAACACCGTGATCTGCTCGTCGAAGAGTGCGGAGAGGGTGCGTCCCCGGCAGACGTTGATTCCGTGCGGGTTGAACCGCGAGCGGCAGGCGTAGTAGTACCCGGTTTCGGGATCGTAGGACACGGACGGATCCGCAAAATCCGGAATCACAGGATTCTGACACATCGGACGTTCATCGGGAACGCGCGCGGGAATCCGGAAATTTTCGTTCTTTTTCAGCATGGTGATACCTCCGGTGATATTTTTAAACAGGATTTATTTCCACGAAAGCGGCGCAATGGAGACACAGCCGGGATGCGGCATCGGTTTGCCCGTCCATCCGCAGGTGGTGATGAAGTACTCGCCGTTCACTTCCAGCACCTCTCCGGCATGCGCGTACAGATGGGTGATGGGCTCGTTTCCGCCGTTGTAGACGCCGAAGCGGTGCGGATTTTCCGACGCGAACACGAGGGTGTCGTTGTAGGTTTCGTCCGAGCAGTCGGTGTAGGTGACAAAGAGATAGTACAGCCCGTCCTTCTTCACGACAAACGGGGACTCCATGGCACCCCAGCCCGGTCTGAGCGGAGCGTCGTCACCGGATGTGAGCGCAAATCCGTCGAACTCCCACGTCAGAAGATCCGACGAGCGGAAGCAGGACACCGCGCCTTTTCTGTCGTGTACGCCGACGATGTACATGAGATAGCTGCCGTCGTCGAGTCTGAGCACGAAGTGATCCCGGTGTGCGCCCATCAGCGGCTCGTTTTTCAGCGTAACGTGCGTGCCGAACCATTCGTACATGTCGAACGAAACCGCGAGCTGTGTCGGGGACGGGCCGTAGAACATGAAGTAGTTGCCGTCCTTTTCGATGACGCACGGTGCCCATGCGAGCGTACCGCGGTCAACGGATCGTCCGACTTCGGTGAAGGGCGCATCGAGACTGTCACCGACGCCGTGGACGAAGTAGCGTTCGTTGTAGGAGTTTGCCGCAAAGCTCGTGATGCCGTACAGGTGCCATTTTCCGTCCGCACCCATGACGACGCAGTGGTCGTTGACGTAGTTGCCGTTCTTCTCCGGCTTGAAGAGGACGCGCCAGTCCCCGGATATGTATGGAATTTTCATGTTTCCTCCGATGCTCGTCAGTAATTCCGGATTGCCGCGTAACCGCATCTCTGGCAGAGCGGCTCGTCGATTTTCCGGTTTTCGTGGGATTGTTTCAGCCGCACGGCGCGGGGATTTGCGAGAATTTCGCTGAGCTCCTGCGTGTACAGATTTCCGAGCGGGATGGCACCGTCCGCGTCGAGACAGCAGGGAACCACCGTCCCGTCGGAGAGAATCCCGATCTGATTCCGCAGACCGTAGCAGGCGTTGGTGTCCCCGCGGTATTCGGCGTTCTCGTCCGGCCAGTCGAATTTCTCGCCCCATTCGAGGAAGAGTCTGTCAGCAATTTTGTAGCCGGAGAAAATTTCGCGCCAGTCCCCGGGGAACGTGGAGTGCATGCGGGTGAGAATTGTTTCGTTGAGACTGTCCGCACCGCCGGCGTTCCACAGCCGCATCACGGAAATAATCCCGCGCGCGGAGGCGTCCCGGCAGAAGGCAAAGCAGCCGTCAAGGTAGTCCTCGAGCGAAATGTTCAGATGATTGACCTCGTACGAATGCAGGGATACGCTGACCTTGTGCAGTGCAGGGGCTGAGAGCAGGATATCCCGCTGTCTTTGAAGCAGGGTTCCGTTCGTTGTCAGGATCACGCGCATGCCCATCTCCCCGGCAATGGCGAGAAATTCCGCAAGACGGGGATGCAGGAGCGGCTCGCCCATGAGATGGAAGTAGAGAAACTCCACATGTCCTTTCAGCTTCGAGACGACGGCGGTGAACTCTTCCGTTGTCACGTAGCGGATCGGGCGGCGGGTTCCGTGGCAGAAGGTGCAGGCGAGATTGCAGGCGTTGGTGATTTCAAAAAATGCTTTCTTCAGCATGATTTACTCCGATAATGTGATAGCGGCGCGGGTATTCGCTCCCGTGTTCTGCATCAGGAACGAGATTTGCGCCTTGCCGGTTTGAGCATCCCATCCGTCGGGTGCGATGTCGGCAAGATTTACAGTAAAGCTGTCTCCGTCGACGGCGATGACGGTGTCGGGCTGCTTTCCGGTGCCCCACGGTGCGAGGGATGCCGTGCGGGATTCGTTGTAGATGCCGTTGTGATACAGCACACCCGTCGTGCAGGCTCCGGTATCTTCGTTGTAAAAGTCGATCCGGAAGGCGAGGGCGGAATTTTCGTCAAGTGTCCGCAGTTCCCCTTCGGTTTTAATCGTTACCGTGAATGTTTCCGGCAGATCCTTCACGATCACGGAGGCATCCGCGTGAGCGTCATCGTGCGCACCCTGCGAGAGGTACATCGTCCACGAAGAGCGGTCGAAGTGGGAATAGCTCGACTCTCCTGCCTTCACGCGGGCGGTGTTCTGCCGGTCAATGTACCAGTACGAGGTCTTCACATCGGTTGCAAAGCCGGTCGTGCGCTCGTCCCCTGCCGTGAAGTCATCCGCACCTTCCCGGTTGATCGTGAGATACACCACACCGTAGGCGTTGATTTTGCCCGTCCAGACGCATCCGTCCGTGGAGACCGTGCCGATTTCTTCCGCGGTGAGGTGCTCGGCTTCGGGTGCTTCGGTATAACTTCCGTGACTGCCGTCGATGCGGTAGATGCGGCAGAGCCCGGTGTCAAATCCGGCGTTCGCGAGATTCAGGTTGAATTCCTCCGTGGATTTCGCAGTGTTCCACAGAAGAACGGAAATTTTGTCCTCATCCGCGGAGCAGACGGCGCGTACGTTTTCACCGCAGTCGATTTCGTACCGCCAGACGGGCATGTCCGCGTACATTTTCAGCGCATTGTAGGAGGACTTGACTGCGCCGTTTTTGAAAATCAGACCGTAGGGATCGTCTCCGACCGTGGATTCCATGAACTGCGCCCAGTGAACCCACTGCACATCGGTGCGCTCCACGACTTCCATGACGGCATCGAGCGTGCGGCTTGCGGCGTGGTACTTGTTGAAGGCGCTGTTTTTACCGTCGTTCCCGCCGTTGTCGGAGTGAAGCCACGAGAATTCGTTGATGTGGATCGCGGTGGTGAGAAAGTAGTCGTCCTTTAAAAGAGCCGTCGTGAAGTCAAGCTCCGCGGGCCATGTGTCGCCGTCCATGTAGCTGTGGAAGGAGAAGAAGTCGAGCGGAGAGTTCGTTTTCTTCACGACGGTGAGAAAATTCGTGGATTTCGCACTCTCGGAGATCGCAAAAGCAGGTCCGCCGATGGTGGCATCCGGATCCGCTTCAAGGATTCCCGCCGCACCGTAAACGTACATTTCGTTGTACAGGCGGTC
Organism: Clostridia bacterium; assembly: GCA_017472105.1. Next base: position 7,798 of record JAFUQY010000119.1, read on the forward strand.
GTTGAAATCGTCGTAGTCGAGGAAGACGCCGAAGAGGTCGGGCTCGTTGTAAATCTCGTGATACCCGATCTGCACACCCGCATCCACGTAGTGCTTCGCGTAGTTGTAGTGGAGCATCTTCCACGCTTCCTGCCAGTTGTCAAGGCTCTGGTTCAGATTTTTCCATCCGTTTGCTTTGTCCGCGGGATTTGCCATCAGCGGCGTCGGTACATAGCTCCATGCCATGTACGGGAGCACGTCGTATTCGGTGAGCTGAGCCACAACGGAGTCAAGCTGGGTGAAATCGTAGACGTAATTCTCCCAAGCGTCACCTTCGCCCGTCACCAGATCGCCGCCTCCCGTGTAGTTCCGACCGTCGCGCTTGCCGATGGAGAGGTCAATCCGCAGCGATTCCGCGTTGAGGGCAGTAATCAGCGGCAGATCGCGCCCGTAATTTGAGATCGGATCGACTGTCCCGGCGTTGTACATCGAAATCTTCTTCAGAAGCGAAAGATTCATGGGTTTGCCAAGATCCGCGGTCAGATTCACAGCGGTCTCGGACGGCGTCACTTCCGTGAGATTCACCGGAGCGTCGGTTTCCGGAAGTTCAGCCGTGGTATCCGCCGGTTCGGTGCCGCATCCCGTGAGACAGAGCAGGGCAAGAAGTGCGGCGGTGATTTTTGCGGTGTGTTTCATGTGGTTTTTCCTTTGTAACTGCATTTTTCCGTTCTGCACCATGAAGCCGGGTGTTATTCCCGCGCGAGGCGGTAGATCAGGTCAAAGGCAAAGCCGAGGTCTTCCATGGAGCAGTGGTTCTGCACGTAATGCGTCGTACAGCAGATCCATCGCTTGCCGCGGAGGGTGGAGAAGACCCGGCGGATTTCGGATTCCAGCTGATCCTTGGGCAGAATTCCGATTGCCGACTGCACGCAGACACCGCCGAGGATGGCGAATTTGTCCGCGTAATTGTCGAGCCACAGATCGTAGGACATGCCCGCGCTCTCCTGCCACGGATGCACAACGTCCAGACCGAGCTCGACGATGCCGTCGGTGACTTTCGCAACGCATCCGTCGGAATGCAGGCTCACGAAACAGCCGCGCTCATGCACATGATCCGCAACGGTTTTCATATTCGGAAAAATGAGCTCCCGCCATAGTTTGGGTGAGAACATCAGATCCTTCTGCGCGCCCCAGTCGTCGGAGATGTGGATCATGTCCACGCCGCGCTCGATGCATCGGTCAGCGAATTTCAGCGTCCATTGTGCCTGCCGGCGGTAGAGTTCCGCGAGCTCATCCGGGTACATGGCGAGGTAGAGCAGCTGATTCTCGATCCCGAAGATGCCGTTGAACTGCTCAAAAAAGCCCGGCGTCTGGATGTAGCAGAATCTGTCGCGCTGTTTGTGGAACGCAAGGGCAGCTGAGACGCTGTTGTAGGAGTCATACACGTCCGGGTCGGTGAAAATGTCCTCGTCAAGGAGGATATCCGGCGTCAGTTCTTCGTTTTCCGCGCGGAGCCGTTTGATGACGTCCTTCCGGAATGCGCCGGGACCCGCAAACAGATGCGCCGCGTCAAATTCGTATTTGTCCTCAAACGCCGCAACCGAGCCGTATTCCGCGGTGATTTCGTCCGAGAGATTTGCGCTGACCCAGCCGTAGATGGGCTGACGGTCGGTTTCCTGTCCGAGAATGGTGCGTCTTACACGTTCTGTACTGTTCATATGTCACCTCAATATTCTTTCACTTCAATTCCGAAGAGATTACCGTACCGCTTTGCCGCATCGATGTCACCCGCACGCCAGCTTCTTTCGCCGAAATACAGCTGACCGGGGTCTTTGGCGATGTCGATGGGACGTCCGTCGGGCTTCTGTGTCCACGAAATCAGCTTCTTGCCGGACGCAAGGATTTTTGAGAGCAGCTCGTCCCAGTTCCGGCGTTCAGGTTCACCCGCACCGGGTACCCACTGAATCCCGCGGATGCCGTCGATGGCGAGGATGGAATCGAGATGCGGAATCTGTCCGACGCCGTCCATGTGGTACACGGCATTGGTCAGTCTCGCCGACGACGAAGCCAGCTCAGGGGCAGTAAAGGCGTCAAACATGTCCGGTCCGATCATATAGGAGAAGTCGGACTGGAGAATATACCCGGGCTTTTCGCCGTACATGTGGTACCAGTCGGTGTATCCTTCCGCTTCCGGTGCCATGATTCCGTTGAATTTGTCGTAATACACGAACCACAGCTCCTGAATTTCACGGATGCAGCGGAGCACTTCGTCCGGCGCGTCGTAGAGATCCATCAGGAGGTTTTCAGCACCCCGGAAGCTCTGAAGCACATCGAGAACGCCGCCCATGTCCACCATGCCGACGACGACTGCGCCGTGCCACTTTTCCATGGCGGCTTCGAAGAGATTCAGCACGCGGCGGTAGTTCGGGTTGGTTTCGTCAAACTCAAAGTGAAGCTCCTCAATCGGGATATCCTCGCGCGGCGGCTTGAACCACACAGTCGAGGGCGCACCGATGGGAGTACATCCGAGGAATGCCGCCAGAGTGCCCGGGCCGAAAGCTGTGGTCGGGAAATACGGGAACGCGTCTCCGTGCCAGCGGTGCGTCGTCAGTCCGGCGTGATGGGACTCGACAAACTGCCGCGGATCGATGGAAAAATCCCATGCTGTGGGAAAGGAAAGATGCGGCCCCTGAGACGGCGGTACAGCGGATTCATGCCCATGCGTCACAATGGGAACAATCGGGCGATCCAGTTCTCCTGCCCACCATTTCCGGTAGGTCTGCCGCAGAATCTCGTACTGTTCATGACTGAAATGAATTGACATAGCCGGTACCGTCCTTATCGTTTTTTTCATTATATCACAGCCCATACCGGCAAGTCAATAAGCGCATCCCCGAAATTTCTGTCGGAAATTCACAGAAACGCTCTTTACAATCCGGCACAATCAGGGTATAATGGTATAAAATATTACTTCATTCTCCGAAAGGAAACCTATCATGAAAAAGTACATCGTTCTTCCCGTCAATGATGAAAAGCCCACGAAGCACTGCTTTCTCTGTGCAGGCGAAACGCTTCTCGAGGACTTCACCATCGCACTTGACTGCGAAACGCCCCGTGTGGATGTGTACATTGACGTAACCCGTTTCGGTGACGCGGAACTGACCCTGACCGATGAAGACGGCAACGTGGTTCCGTACAGGACCGCTGACCGTCATCCCACGATCGAAGAAATTCCCGGCGGCGATGTTCTCCGTCCCGCGGCACATTTCACCACCACCATCGGCTGGATCAACGACCCCAACGGTATGATTTACGCGGGCGGCAGATACCACCTCTTCTATCAGCACAACCCCATGGGCGTCAATTGGGGCAACATGACATGGGGTCACGCCGTATCCGAAGATATGGTTCACTGGACTGAGGTCGGCGACGCTCTCTTCCCGGATGAAACCGGCACCATGTTCTCCGGCAGTGCGGTCTGCGATGAAAGAAACGTATCCGGACTCGGCGAGGGCGCGATTCTCCTGTTCTACACCGCGGCAGGCAGAAACAGCGAGCTGTCGAAGAATGCACCCTTCACCCAGTGCCTCGCGTACTCCACGGACAACGGCGAAACGTTCACGAAGTATGATAAAAATCCCATCATCCCGCACATCATCGGCGGCAACCGTGACCCCAAGGTTCAGTGGTCCGACGAGCTGGGCAAGTACACGCTCTCCCTCTACCTCGACGGTGTGGATTACTGCATCTTCCAGTCCGACAACCTCCTCGACTGGGAAAAGATCGCGGATGTCAAAACTCCTCTCGACAACGAATGCCCCGACTTCTATCCCCTGCCCATCAATGGCGGCGTGAAGTGGGTCTTCTCCGGCGCGCATGACAGCTACATCATCGGCGAAATCAAAAACGGCACCTTCGTTCCCGAACAGGATAACCTTCCCTATCACATCGGACCCGGATGCTCCTACGCGGCTCAGACCTTCTCCGGCACCGGTGACAGACGCATCAAGATGCCGTGGGGTCAGAACCGTGCTCCCGGTGCGGTGTTCAACTCTCAGATGGGCATTCCGGTTGAAATGTTCCTGAAAAACGTGGACGGCACCATCCGCCTCGGCTCTCTTCCCGTCAAGGAAACCGAGCTTCTCGAATGCGCCGCATGGAACTGCAATGCATTGGAAACCAAAGGCGCGCAGATTTCCCTCGGCAAGCCCGTTGACAAGGCGGCACTCCGTGTGAAGATGGAGATTGATCCCGCATCCGACGACTTCACCTTCTCCTGCTTCGGCATGGAAATCAAATTCAGCCCGAAGAACAACACCTACACCCACGGTCCGTGCACCGCTCCGCTCAGCTACGACGGCGAAATGAACGTCGACATGATCTTCGATACCCTCGGCGCGGAAATCTTCGCTGACAACGGTCTCGTCTACTCCACGATCGGTCAGGTTGCCGACAGATCCGGTCTCATCGGCATCGCATGTGAAGGATATGCAAAGCTGAAAGTGGACTACACCGCTCTGTCCATGGATAAGGACGAAAAGGTTGTCTGGTAAATCCCCGTAAAATACAGAATCACCCCTGAGTTTTCCGCTCAAGGGTGATTTTTTTGCGTTATGAACCCGCGCGTTCGATGATTTCGTCCTGCATGTCGGCGGAAAGCTGTCCGAAAACGGCACTGTATCCGCAGACGCGCACAATGAGATCGGGATGCGTTCCCTTGGCTTGCCGTTCCTCGATCATGGTTTCACGGTCGGCGGTGTTCGGCTGGAGAACGGGAATTTTCAGGGCAATGCATGCGCGGATGTAGTCGGTCAGAGCCTTGTGCGCCGCTTCGCTGTCGGTGACGGTCACGGGAAGCGCAATGTCGAACATGCCTACGTCGTTGAAGTCCGCTCCGGTGAGGACAGCCATCGACTGCGCTGCCGTGGTCAGATCGGGCAGGGATGCCATGTTCATCTGGCGGGAGAAGGGCTGATTTGCGAGCCGTCCGTCCGGGGTAGCCGCCGTTGCTCTGCCGAGGGACTGGAAGAGATAGTACGTGAAGAGGGAGGTGCGCCACTCAATCCCCTGCGCGTTCACGATTCCGCGGGAAACCCCGGCGAGCTTATCCGCGAGGTCAGAGGCGAATGCGTCGGCGGTGTCGGAATGCCCGAATTTGTTTTCGCTGCTCAGGAGTCTGCGGCGGAGCATTTCGTCCCCGTCAAAATTCCGGCTGACTGCGGCGAGAAGATCGCTGACGGTACCGGTTTCGTATGCATCGCGGAGGCTGAGCAGGCTGTCGCAGAGCGTGCCGAATCCGACGAGGGAGAGGGTCTTGTGGTTGTACCGTGCGCCGCCTTCGGTCATGTCGCGTCCATGCTTCACGCAGTCTGCTGTGAACGACGAGAGCATCGGCTCGGGACAGATTCCGGCATGCACGGCTTCAAACGGCGCGAATTCCTCCGCAATCACGCGGATGTACGAGCGCAGATTGGCGAGGAACGACTCCTCAAGCGATGTGTAACCGGATTTGTCAAACCTGCCGTACCGGTAGAAGTGCCGCTGATCGTCCGGGAGCGTGGCGTCGTCAAACCGGAGCGTGTCGAGGAGCACCTGCACCAGGTTCAGATACACGAACGCGCGGCTGTGGAGCTGATTCGCGCAGATGACTTCCTGACAGCCGTTGCCGACGTAGGTGCGCGCGTCTTCGGGAGAAAGTCCCATCCGCTCGAACATCGGGATGATGTAGTCGTCGTTTTCGATGATGAGATTGTTGTTGCCCGTGCGCATCAGGGACGCGAGCCGCTCGATGTACTCCCTCGGGGATGCCGATGACGCCCGCGTGTTCAGCTTCGGGTTGATGAGAAGATTGTCCGTGTACGCGTCAAGCACCATGTCCGTCACGGCGTTGTACACGGGAGCGCCGTCCGGGTCACATCCGCCGATCATGACGGAGACGCCGTTGTCGTAGGTCTTGCGGACGTCGTTGAAATGGCAGTGCATGTCGGTCTTGTGCAGAAAACACTGGATGAGGAAGTACGCTTCGTCCTTTGTGATGCGTCCTGCGGCGAGGTCGCGCTGATAGAACGGATCGAGGTACCAGTCCAGCTGACCGTAGGCGTTCATTTCCACGCCGTCGAGTCCTGAGATGAACAGGGTAGTGCACAGGATCGAGTTGAGCGCATCGAACATGGTCACGGGCGGCTCCCACGGTGTGTTGACGGAATCTGCAATCCGCCTCAGATTGTACCGTGCGTCATCGTCGTTCTCCGTTTTCAAAAGCTCACGTGCCTTATCCCGCAGACGGAGTCCGATCGTCTCAACAGCGCGGCAGCAGTCCATGACAAGCTCACGCCAGAGACGGCTGTGTTCGTCGGTTTCCTTCTCGTTCAGGCGGGCGCATTCTTCGTAAACCCCGCGGAATCCGACGTCAAGGAGCTTTTTGTGATCGAGCGTGCGGTGGATGTGGTCGGTGTAATCGTTGAACGAGCCGAGATTGCACCGGAAAATCCGCTGACGGAACGTGTGCAGGGGCGAGAAATCCACACCGCTGTTCGAACGGCACATGTTCCCGATGCCGACGTAGCAGACATGCCGCGCTTCTCCGACGTCGATCTCGAAGGCGAACGGGTAGTGCGGGAAAACGTGAACCGGGCATTCGCGTGCGGCAGTCTGAACAATCATGCGCTTGCGTGCGTAAGGGTCTCCGCCGACGGGAATTTTCGACCGGAATCCGCTGAAATCGGTGGGATACTGCTCCAGCACTGCGTCAAACTCCCGCTGAATGACGGGTTTCATCTCCTGAAAATTGAAATTCACGTCAGCCTCCCTTATTTCATCCGTTCGTCGATGAACTCCAGAATGATATCGTGAAGCTCATCGCTCCAGAAATTGCCTTCGTGCTCAGCGCCGTCCACGCGGATCAGGGTCACATCAGCTCCCGCTTCGTCCAGACGATTTGCCATGGGAAGAGCCTGCGTCTCGTACGGAACAACCGGGTCCGCGCTGCCGTGCATGAGGAGGAACGGCGGATAATGGGCACCGTCCTTTACGATGCAGAGCGGGCTTATGTCGTGCGTGTTCTTCGCATTGACGTCCGCATCCTCGCCGAGCAGGTTGGTCTTGAACGGTTTTGTGGAGTCGCCGCCGGTGCAGTAATCGCGCAGAGCCGCCATGTCAGTCGGACCGAACGCTTCCACAACGGCGGATACCGCATCGGACTGATCGGCGTATTCTTCGGTCTTGTAGCGCGGGTCGTCCCCGGTCAGACCGAGCAGAAGCGCCGTGTTTCCGCCGGAGGACGTACCGAATGCGGTGACTTTGGAGGGATCGATCCGGAACTCCTGAGCATGGGCACGGAGATAGCGGAGCGCACACTTGACGTCCTCAAGGAAGGCAGGGAACGGGAAGCCGTCGTTCGAATTGCGGTGCGTCACGGTTGCCACAACGTATCCGTGCCGTGCGTACCATCCGAGCTGGGGAATTTCGTAGTTGATGTTCGGGAACGTCCAGCCGGAGCCTTGGATGAAGAAGATGAGCGGATAGCGGCACGCCTCGTTCACGCCGTTTTTCCACGGGGTCAGGACGCGCATGGTCAGCTTTTTTCCGCCGTGCTCCGCGTAGACGATGTCGGGCGAAAGTTCCGCAAGCCCGGTGAGGGAAGGATTGTTCTGTATGGTTCGGAATTTCATGATGCTCTCCTTTCGGGAGGTGTTTTTCTTCATTATAGCACAGAAACGGTGCTTGTGTACAGAGAAAACTGTAAAAATGCATAAAAAATAACCCCGCCATTTCTGACGGGGATGGGGGTTATTCATCGCGTGTCATTTTCAGATAACGGAATGTTTCCTCAGCGGCGTCTGCGGGTGTGAGGGTGCCGTTCAGAATTCCGTCAACCTTTTCGTTCAGATACATCAGCCAGCCGGAGAGCTCGTAGGCACGGATGCCGTTTTCAAGCTGGTTCCGGAACAGATCGGAGACATCCGTGCGGGTTTCTTCGGTGTGCTGAGTGGTGCCGGTGTAAATGCGGGAATCCTCCCTGCTGTTTTCCATAAAGAACGCGAGAAACAGTGCGGCGAGTTCTTTGTTTTCCGAATTGGGGTTGATCGCATAGAAGGAGCCGTAGAAGGGTTCGCCGTATGCTGCATTGATCTTCGGCGTTGCAGCGATGATTTCCGAATCTTTCCGTGCGGAATTATATCCGAAATTGTCAATCTGACTGAAATAGGACTGGCTGACTCTGCCGCCGTAACTGGTTGCACTTCTGTCCACGGAGACGGACGGATGATTCAGCATGTCCTGTACCGCAGTGTAGAGCTTTTCCAGATCGGCATAAGCGGTATCGTCATCCACGGTTTTCGCCATGAAGTTGGCAAGGTACTGATCGAACCACATATCCATAACGGAACGTACAAGACCCGAACGGATGAAATATCCGTCATTGTCCTGCAATGTGTCCGAAAGGGAGTTCATGTACGGGAGCATATCGTCGAGGAGCTCCGGAATGGGATGGGCTTTGCCGCCGGTCAAGGTGGTATCGGCGAGTGCCATTGTGGTTGACAGGAAAGCGGGTACAAACGAAAGCGTCTCACCGACGGTACAGAGAGATGTCACACCCGGAAGCATGAGATCATAATAAGCATTCAGCACCGGATACTTGGTCAGGTCTTCGTAATATCCTTCTTTGAAAAGCGAACTCATGCGGGTGTTGACACAGAAGAGATCGAAATCCGAGTCTCCGGCGAGCAGTTTTTTCGCCATTGTGCTCATGTATTCATCGGAGTTGAGCGTCGTTCCGATGTAGGTTTCCTCAATGGTGACGCTGATGCCGTTGACTTCCATTGCCATCAGGAGCTCGCGGTTGTTTTCCGCAAACTTGCCTTTTTCCATGTCGGCGACGCAGATTCGCAGAGTGATCTTGTCACGGTTCATGCTTGCCGGGGATTCGGGCAGGGTGTACATGGCAATCTGGTTATGCCCGATTTTTGCACTCAGGCATCCGTTCGAAGCATCGAGGAGCGTGATGGTCGTATCCAGTGCCGCCGCAACCGTGATGTCCCCGCCGACGGAGAGGGGATGGGCGTAAATATAGGAATAATCCGAGAAATACAGTACCTCGTTCGCAGCATCGTAGGCGATGGAATTCATCTTCCGGCCGGAATTGATTTCTGCGATTTCGCGCTTTTCGCCGGTAATCAGGTCATAAACCCACAGACTGCGCTGTGCATCGTGGTTTTCATCAACGACACTGCGGACATAATACAGCTCCGTACCCTGACGGGTGAATGCGATCGCGTCCTCGTCCACGGTTGTCACGCCGTCCGACATCGGTGCATTTTTCTTGAGCCGGTACTGCTCGATGTAGTACAATGCATCGCCGTAGGGATAGTAAACATCAAATTTCAGCAGATCAATCTTGATGGGAGACTCGTCAATCAGATTGCCGTTGCTGTCAAAAATGTGGAGATACGGCTGATAGGAATTTTTTCCTACCTGCTGATAACTCAAAGCGGTATAGGTATTATCGGTGTTGGCAGAAAGACCGTAGAATGCCATTTCCCGTTCTTCCAGATCTGTCAGCGGAATCCGTTCCGGTTCAGCAGTGAAGTCGAATCTTGTATATACCTCAATCTCCTTCGGCATGCTGCTTCCCTGTATGACGAAATCATCGTATGTGCCGGGACCGTCTTCAAGATCGGCAGGAAATCTGCGAAGCACATACGATTTTCCGGCAGTTGTATGCAGCAAAGGATGAGAAACAAATAAATCGACCTGCTCAGCGGTTTTGA
>JAFUQY010000120.1 GCA_017472105.1 Clostridia bacterium
ACACGATTTCCAGTCGTGCGCCTTAGACCAGCTCAGCCACCTTTGCGTGTGCTGTGTCTATTGAGACACTATTCTGTTTCACCCGGTCTCCCGAGCGCTCCATTATTATAGCACACGCGGACGGCTTTGTCAAGAGTTTTTCGAAAGTTTTTTGAAATTATTTTTGGCTATTTGATGGGTGGATTTTTTCGGGTTCCGCGCTTCCCACTCATTATTCCATCCCATGCTCGGCGAGCCAGAGATTGATCCGGCTGTTCAGCGACACTTGCGCGTTCTCGGCTGTGGTTTCGCCGTTGAAGAAGGCGTTTTCCTCCTGCTGGATGATGTTCAGCATCGGCATGTGCCTGCGGTTGATGAAGCTCAGCTCGGCGCCGTCAAGGAGCTTGATCCACAGATTGGTGTACCGCTCGTCAAGGGTGAACGTGATGCCTTCCCGGTTCCTCAGATCGTAGTCGGTGAGGGATGCATACGTACAGACGCCGGTGCCCGTGCCGTATTCAAAGAAGATTTCACTGCCTTCCAAAGATCTGAGTTGCTCCAGAAGCGGCTCGCGCAGGACGGTGAGATTGCTCATATAGCTCAGAGGATCGGTTTCTGAAGTTTTCTTTGCGGCGGCGGTATCCATTGCCTGCTCGATGAAGGACCACGCGGCGGGAATGTTTTCGCAGTGCTTTGTGATCGAGTAGATACCACTGCCAAATGACAGCTCAAATCCTTCAAATTCTCCTTCCGATGAAGGGGAGGGATAGCCGATGAAGCAGAGTTCTTCCGGATCGGTGACGCCGAATTCCCGCATGACGCTCAGAATCGACGAAGAGGAACGGAGGTCAGCCTCGAGCAGATGGATGGTTCCGTCGCGGTACAGGGCGGTGTCGGGCGTATCCTTCGCATTGGTTGCCAGATCTCTGTATGCTTTGAGGTAGCGGAGATATTCCGGGGATTTGAAGCCGTCGGTGCGGATGAGGTCGTCGTACACGTGGTATCCGAAAACATTCCCTGCGTAGAATTCACTGGCGTTTTTGATTTTTACGAGGTGCTCATCTGCCGGGACGGTGCCGATATAGTCGATGAACTCGCCGACGCTCCAGTGATCTGTCGGGAGTACGCTGTCCAGACCGATGTGACCCTGGATCATTTCGATTTCAGCCGCCATTCCGTACAGACCGCCGTTGACGGTAAGATTGTCTGTGACACTGTTCCAGATATCGTCCGCGGAATATTTTTCGCCTTCGACGGAGGAGAGATCGACGAAGTATTCCTTCATGCCTTCCGCCATTTCAAGGTAATCATTGGGGCTCGTGATGATGAGGTCGGGCTTGATGACGCCGGTTTCCAGATCGGTGCGCATACGGTCGATGGAGGACATGCCCTCGGAGGAATCAAAACGCGTGTAGTCGTTGACGATGATGCGCACGCCGGTGTTTTTTTGATTGAATTCCACGATAGCCTGATTGACAGACGGTCCCATGACGTGTGCAAGTTCAAGGGTAACGATGTCTGCGAGATTCACTTCTCCAACGGGTGTACAGTGGCTGAGAATCCACTTAGCATCGGTCTCTGAGCGGTATTTTACCGTGAAGCAGGTGCCGTCACTTGTGAAAACAGGCCACGCTTCCAAGAGATTCTGTCCGTTGATGTTGGAATTCGAAAAATTGAGAACTTCTTCGGGGGATGCGGTTTCACTGCCGTCGGAGATTTTCCAGCGGAACGCCGCGAACTCGTCAAAGCCGTAGGCGTATCCGTCGTGAACTGCGGTGAGCTTGACGTTCTTGAAGGTGTCATTGGACTGGAACCGTTCCGGGAGTGCATAATCCGTCCCGGTCGTGACATTGTGCAGGATCATGCCGTTACTGCTGCTCAGATGCGCCCAGAGTTCTCCGGTAACGTCGTCGCGGCGGATGTGGTAGATTGTGGATGCGAGCTTGTCCTGCCCGGTCACGGCGAGGTCGCGGTCGAGATACACCACGGTGTTGCCCCAGACAATTGCGTAACCGTCGTCGGTTGATGTGCACGGAAGCTCCACTGCATTGGTGTACCAGTCGCTCTCACCGGGGAATGCGGCGGTACATCCGTTGGGTTTGGTCGAGTCTGCGGGGACGGATGCGAGAACTTTTCCGTCACTTGAGAGAGCGTGGAGTGTGTAGATTCCGAGGTCGCGGTTGTTTGAGAGGCAGAGATATCCGTCATGAACAGCGGCGGCGGACTCCATCAAGTCACCGGGGATGACAGGATCGGTCGCGTCGGTGCCAATGAATACCTGAAAGCCGGTTGTGTCCTTGGCGAGAGCATAGCGTAAGCTGTCTCCGTCCGGGAACATCGGCGTCGGTTTTTCGGCAGACGTGATGGAGACGGAAAACGTCTCACGGTACACGGCGGTGAGAACCCCGGATTCTTCAATGGTGTCGGCGGTGATGTAGGATGTGTCCTCTGTCGTTTTCGTCGCAGTCGTGCAGGACGAGAACAGCAGAACGGGTGCCAGAACGGAGGCGAAAATGGCGGTGACGATGCGTTTCATGGGTGTTCTTCCTTTCTGTGGTATGGAAACTTGGTTTTGTTGATTACTTTCCATGCTCGGCAAGCCAGAGATTGATCCGGCTGTTGAGCGAGGTCTGCGTATTCTCGGCCGTGGAGGTGCCGTTGAAGAAGGCTTTTTCCTCCTGATTGATGATGCTCCGCATGGGCTGGTGCTTCCGGTTGACCCAGCTCAGCTCGGCTTTGTCGAGGAGATTTGCCCATGCTTCGGTGTGGCTTTCGGTGACGGTGAACCGGATTCCCTGTGTTTTCAGAAGATATTCTTCGGTCAGGCTGTCGCAGCGGTACATGGGAGAACCTGTGCCGTATTCATAGAAGAAGTCCACGCCTTCGAATGCCCGGAGATGCTCGAGAACCGGATCGCGGAGGACGGGAATACCCTGCAAGCCGTAGAGAAACTCCGTCGAGGTTTTCATCTTGTCCGCCTCCGTGGTCATTGCCTGCTCGATGTATTTCCACGCCGCGTCCGGGTGCTCGCAGTGCTTGGTGACGGACGTGATGCCGCGCAGGAAGGTAAGTTCAAATCCTTCGAATTCCCCGTCCGAGGTGACTGCGGGATGACCGATGAAGTTCAGCGCACCCGCATCGGTGACGGCAAATGCTCGCATCATGCTGAGAATGGAAGTCATCCCGGTCAGATTGACATCCATGACGTGGATGGTTCCCTGAGGATAGCTCGCGGAGTCCGGGGTGCGGCGCGCATTGGTTTTCAGATTCTTCGCGAAATTGAGATAGCGCAGGTACAGCGGGGACAGGAAGCCGTCGGTGGCGATGAACTCGTCGTAGATGTGATAGCCGAAGATGCTGCCCGTGGAAAACTCGGAGCCGTTCTCGATTTGGATCATGTACTCACCCTGAGGAATCGCTTCCATGTAGTCCATGATTTCTTCGAGATTCCAGTGATCCAGCGGGATTTTCTCATCCAGTGCGACAAGACCGCTGATTGTGGTGATCGAGGACGCCATGCCGTACAGCTTTCCGTCGATTTCCAGACCGGTGACGACGCTGTTCCAGATATCGTCCGTGGTGATGCTGCCGCTCTGGATCGTGTGCAGATCGACGAAGTATCCCTTCATGTTCTCCGCCATGTCGCGGTAGACGGTGTCCTGCGTGACGACGAGGTCGGGCTTGAGGATGCCGGTTTCCAGATCGGTGCGCAGGCGGTTTTCGGGCGTCATGCCGTCGGAGCTCGCAAAGCGCGTGTAGTCGTTGACGAGGATGCGTACGTCCTTGTTGTTCTGATTGAACGCCGCGACGGCTTCGTTGACCTGATAGCCGATGGCGTGGGCGAGCTCGAGGGTGACGACTTTCGAAAGATCAATGTCCGGCATGGGGATGCAGTGCAGGATCATCCACTCAAAGGAGGTCTCGAGCAGGTATTTTGCCGTGAAGCAGACGCCGTCCTCGGTGAAAACGGGCCACACTTCGCTGAAATACTGTCCGTTGACGCTGGAATTGGTGTAATTGAAGACTTCCTCCGGCTCGGCGGCTTCACTTCCGGCGGAGATTTTCCAGCGGAACGCGGCGTATGCGTCAAAGCCGTAGGCGTATCCGTCGTGGACTGCGGTGACTTTGACGTCGTTGCGGTTCATGTAGCGTTCAAACCGCGCCGGGAGCGTGTAATCCGTGTCTGTCGTGAGATTTCGCAGCATCCATGCGTCTTCGGCTTTGTAATGCGCCCAGAGCTCGCCGGTGACGGTGTCATAGCGGATGTGGTAGACCGTGGACGGGAGCTTTTCCGTGGACGTGACGGCGAACTCCCTGTCCGTGTACACGACGGT
>JAFUQY010000121.1 GCA_017472105.1 Clostridia bacterium
CTTCCTCGTCGACGCGTATCTGTCCTATGCCACCGGAGTCAGCCGCGGATGGGTCATCACCGTTCTGCGCTCCCTCTACTACGGCACATTCGTCGAATACATGCGTCATACCAATCCTATCACTGCCACTCTTTCCGTCATCATGCTTCTCGCCGCAATCGGACTGACTGCATGGACTGTTGCTGTACGGTACAAAAAGCCGTTCAGATTCCTGCCGCGCCTGATTACATACGCATCCATGGGAATTTTCGCGTACATCGGCAATTATTATTCCACCAAGCTCCTGATGAGCGGTTCGCTGAATTTCAACGAGCTGAACATCACTCTCGGACGTTTCTTCACCTTCGTCTGCGAATGGCTGCAAGTTGTCTCCGTCACCGGGCTTCTGTGCGTCCTGTTCGCATATCTCTACCGCCGCCGACACAACTAAACACAAAAAGAGGAGTTTTCACGCTCCTCTTTCTTGTTTTGTCACATTTCAGCGATCTTTTCCGCCGCCAAATCAAGCTCGTCTTCCGTCAGCGGCTCATCAAAGTACAGCTCCGCAACACGGTCGGTCATTACGAAAATCCACTGATTTCCCCAGTCACCTCTGTAATTCATGCGGTACACGGTGCATCCGTCCGACTCAAGGATAACATCGTAGGTATAATCAAACAGCGGATCGACCGCGAGCACTTCTTCCTTTGCAATCTCATAGATCCAGCCGATTTCCGTGATCGTCACCGTGTACTCAAGATCCGGCAGACTGCGCTCTTCAAACATCGGATCCTGCTGTTTTCCTTCGATGCGCCGGATCACCGGAGAAGCCTTGCGCTCAAGCTGACGGCTGTACACCGCGTCGTCCGGCACTTCGGTGAAATCCTCCACGCACAACGGGAGCTCATCGTGGTAAACCCGGATTTTCATGCCCGCATCCTCTACAATCTCCGCCCGCGAAAACGTACCGTTCATGATAACGTTGAACGTCACAATGCCCAGAAGCGGGACACAGATCACGGGAATCAGCACGCATGCTGTCATGACGATCACCTTGCTCAGTCCGGCGTCCACTTTTTTCTTTTTCAGAACAGCGCGGATTCCGAACGTCGCACCGAGCATCGCAAATACCGCCGCCATGGAGACAAGTGCCGTGACGATGCTTCCACTGACGCCGCTGTACCCGATCCACAGCAGAAATTCCGTCAGAATCAGCACGAGCACCGCAATCTGCAAGGGACGGGTGCCGATTGTTTTCGGAAGTCCGCCGCCGTTTTTCAGGGATTTCTTCGCCCGCAGGTACCAGATTCCGTAATTTACCAGTTCGACTGCCGTGAGAATCACAATGGCGGCGGTCATGACAAGCGTGTGCATTCCGAGGAGGTATTCAATGGGATCGCGCAGGATTTTGTCGAGCTCCATGGCGCTTTCGAGAATTCCAAACACCAGCATCGTCCAGCACCACGGCAGGTACGACGCTTTCATACTGCGGTGTACCGAGGCAAGCTGAACGTCCGCGTCGGTTTCAATCTCCACCGCATCGGGAGTCACCGCCCGGAACACCTGCATCTTCGCCGCGGACGCGCACAGCTCCCATCCCGCCTCTTCGCAGTAGTCGATATAGGTCTGCTGATCCTCGCCGGGCTCCGGGTCAAACGCCGATGCCTGCGGGAAATATGTAACCGCAAACCGCACATCAGCCGGCTCGCATCTGCGGTATTTCCACGTATAGTTCCCGATTTCCTCGAGCATCCAGCCGCGGCGTGCCATTTTCGTCAGGTGCCGCACGATTCCGGAAAAATCGTAGGTCGAGAATATTTCCATGCGTTTTTTCGTATCCTTCATCTGTCCTCTCCTTTCATGATCCTGTCGTAATCCGCCGTTATCCGTGCCAGACGTTCCCGTTCGCGATTGAGTATTTCCCGTCCGTGCTCCGTGATGATGTAGCTTCGCTTCCGTCCGACGGCTCGGGTTTCCCGGATCATCTCCGCCGCCGTAAATTCTTCGAGCAGATTGTACAAGGTCCCCGGTCCGACCTTCACGCGCCCGCCGGTCATTTCGTCCAGCAGTGCCATGATATCCACGCCGCACCGCTCCTCCAGCAGGCACAGGAGGATGTAAAACATCTGCTCCGTGAGGGTTGAGAATTTTTCTCTCGGCAAACAAAACACCTCCCGGTCAATAACGATATTCGATATTTCCTGACTCTATTATAATATCGATTATCGTTATTGTCAAGAGGGTTGATAAAATTTTCAGTACATCCGCGAAAATTTCGACGCCATGACCGATTCCCGCACCTTGAGGATCTTCGGCGGTGCAACGGACAGCTTGGTGACCCCGGATTCGAGGAAGAACCGCGTTTCAGCCGGATCGGCGCCCAGTTCCCCGCAGACGCACACCGGAATTCCCTCCCGTCTCGCCGCGGCGCAGGTCATTTTGATGCACCGTCTCACACTCTCCGGCAGAGGCGTGGACAGGTACGCAACCCCCGGATTCTCCCGGTCGGCAGCGATGGTGTACTGGATGAGGTCGTTGGTGCCGATGGAGAAAAAGTCCACCATCGGAGCGAGAAGATCCGCCAGAATTGCCGCCGACGGTGTCTCGATCATGATGCCGACCTTCATTCGTCCCCACGGAATGCCGTCTCGCTCAAGCGATGCCCGTGCTTCCGCCGCGATTTCCCGGACGCGCTCCACCTCCGACGGCAGGGTAATCATCGGGATCATCGCGGAGATATTCCCGACCGCTGCGGCACGGTACAGCGCACGGAACTGGGTCAGAAGAAGCTCCGGCATTTTCAGGCACAGACGCACCGCGCGGATTCCGAGAGCCGGGTTTGCTTCGGATGCATCGCCCGTGAGGTACGAAATCCGTTTGTCCGCACCCGCGTCAAGTGTCCGCACCACACATTCCGCACCGCCGAGCTTTTCCGCCGCGGATCTGTAAATCTCGTACTGCTCTTCTTCGGTCGGCGGTTTGCTCCGGCGCATGAACAGAAACTCCGTCCGGAACAGTCCCACGCCGTCACAGTCCCATCGCACCGCTTCGTCCACGTCGTCAAGCTCACCGACGTTTGCCGTAATCAGCACGCGTTCCCCGGACGAATTCCAGCATTTCTTCCCGCGCAGAAGCTCCAGCCGTGCCAGCTCTTCCTCGCTCTGACGGATCCGGCGGCGGTATTCCTGCGACACTTCTTCATCCGGGTCGACCCACATCCGTCCGGAATCCCCGTCGAGGATCGCCGTCATGCCGTCATACTCCGACAAAGCCCGTCCCGCACCGACGATTGCCGGAATTCCCATCATCCGCGCGAGAATTGCCGTGTGCGACATTTCACTGCCCCGCTCCGTGACGAATCCGAGCACCATGCTCCGCTCAAGCAGAATCGTCTCCGCCGGAGTCAGGTCATCCGCCGCAACAATGGACGGCTCGGTCAGGGTAATCCCGCCGTTTCTGCCCGTGAGAATCTCGCACAGACGCGCAGCCAGACCTTCCACATCCGCCGCACGCGCCTGCATGTACGCCGACTCCATCGAACGGAACGACTGCGCAAGATGCTCCGCTGTGGATTTCACCGCCGTTTCCGCATCAAACCCGCCTTCCGTGAGATTCCGTGCCTCGCCGATGAAGTCCTCGTCTTCGAGCATCATTTTATGGATTTCAAAAATCTGCGCGGAGCTTTCGCCGACTTTTTTCAGTGCGTTCTCGTACAGGCGATCCAGCTCCGATGCCGCCTCACTGACCGCCGCGTCCAGCCGATCCGATTCGGAAATGCCGTCCCGCACCGTTTTTTCCTGCGCATCCTGCCGGTGAATCACGCGGATTTTCCCGGAAACATAGCCGCCGGACGCAGAGGTTCCCTGAATGACTACCATATCGCCCTCCGTCAAAGCCCCGCGCGGCGCATCGTTTCCTCAAGTTCGGCAGCCGCACTGTCTTCATCCGCACCCTGAGCCGTCAGAATCACCTCGTCCCCGCATTTCACGCCGAGCTGCATGAGCGAAAAGAGCTTCCGGCAGTCCGCGGATTTATCACCCAGCCGCAGGGTCAGAGCCGATTCATACCCCTTCGCGCACTGCACAATCAGCCCTGCCGGACGCGCATGGATTCCGTTTTTGTCGTTGATGGTATATCTGAATTCCCGCATAACATTCCCTCACTTTCGTTTGTCCTTCCTATTCTGTGAAGGCGGCGGCGGATTTATGCATGATTTCTCGGAATTTTCATGACAAATCTCTTGACAAAGCCGCCGTTTTGACGGATAATAGTATTATAAAATTAAAAATTCATTCCCATCAGGAGGCATACAACATGAAAATCGGTGCACAGCTTTACACTCTGCGCGACTACTGCAAAACCCTCGACGATTTTTCCGAAACCCTGAAAAAGGTGGCTGACATCGGCTACACCACCGTACAGGTTTCCGGCACCTGCGCATATGAAGCGGACTGGCTCGCAGAACAGCTCAAAGCGGCCGGTCTGACCTGCGGCATCACCCATTTCAGCTACGACCGTATCCTGAACGACACCGAGCAGACCATCGCCGACCACAAAACCTTCGGCTGCAAGTACATCGGTATCGGCTCCATGCCCGGCTGGAACAAGGGGATCGACAAATTCCTCACCGAAGCCATCGTTCCCGCACAGAAGATCTACGACGCGGGCTGTCAGTTCATGTACCACAACCACGCGTTCGAGTACGAAAACAAAGTGACTGACGGCAGAAACTTCATGCAGGTTCTCTCCGACACCTTCACCGCACAGCAGATGGGCTTCACGCTCGACACCTACTGGGTCAAGTACGGCGGCGCGGATGTGATTGAAGAAATCGCGCGTCTCAAGGGCAGACTTCCGGTTGTTCACTTCAAGGACATGTTCGTCAACGATGCCGGGGATCGTCTGATGTCCTGGGTCGGCGGCGGCAATGCGCTTGATTTTGAAAAGATCGTTCCCGCATTCGAAGCGGCAGGCACGGAGCTTGCATACATCGAGCAGGACAACTGCAACGGCGAAAATCCCTTCGACTGCCTGAAGAAGAGCTACGAGTACCTCAAGACCCTCGGGCTGAACTGAAATTCATAAGTCACAATGCATAATGCACAATGAACGGATTTCCGATTCTTCACTCTGCATTATGCATTCTTCATTCTGTATTTCGGACGAATCATCACGGAAATTTCGTGCAGGCTCTTGCTTCTTCCCCTGGGGAATATGCTAAAATGAAGAAAAAAACACACCTCGCGGAAGGAGAACCCCATGAAAATCAAGGAAGCGGCGGAAAGAACCGGGCTGACCGAGAAGGCAATCCGCCTGTACGAAGAAAAAGGACTGATCGCGCCGCCGGTCACGGAGATCAACGGACGGAAATTCCGGGATTACGACGAGGACACGATGACGGAGCTGAACACCATCGCGGGACTGCGGCGGTCGTTTTTCTCACTGGAACAGATAGCGAAGATGCAGGAAAATCCCGATGAAATCCCCGCTGTGTTCGACGAATATCTGAGAGTGCTCCGGGAACAGTACGTGAAGCTCGGGGACATCCTCGACCGTGCGGAATCGCTCACAGCGGACCACATGACCGACGCTGCTTCCCTCTCTGCCGCAATGACGGCTCCGGTGATGGAACTTCCCGCAGAAGACGCACCGCAGAAGAAACGCCGCACCGTCGTGGAGCTTCGGTTCCGCATCTGGGACGAGGACGTGACGAAAGACCAGCGCGACGCGGCGTATCAGCGGTATCTCGCGTACTCGGCACGGTGGGAGAAACGCTACGGCTGGGAGCTTGCGTTCGGGAAAATCTTCGGCTTCATCGGACGGCACCGGCGGTGGTTTATCGGCGCGCTCTGCCTTGCAGTCGTGTATCTCATCGCGGCGAACGCGTGCTTTGTGAAGGAATACAGCCGGACGTTCACGGGATACCGGATTGCGAAACATCCCGAAACCGGGCGGTACGACTACTACCCGAACGACGGTGAACCCGTGACGCTGACCCTCAACGGTACCCTGCACCGCTACTGGCTCCGCACGGACTACTTCACCGGGGAGATTCACCTCGACGGATTTGAGCCGGAATCGGCATATTACGCAAAAGAAACGCTGACCAACGACTACTATTTCCAGTACGGCTTCAACAGCGAGGGCGGCTACTGGCACTCCGTCATCAATGCGAACGGGAATTTCTCCTACCTCACGGACGAGCACGGCAGTACAATCTGGATGCTGTACAGCAACATCGGCGGGCGGGATGAATTCCTCTGCTTTGAGATTGACAACGAAGAAATCCGACACGGCGATGAATACGCGTATCTCGAATACTTCATCTTCCCGGCGGACTCTCCTGAAGAAGCGACGGAGCTGCATGAGAAGTGGATCAAGTCGCGCGGAAAGCCGTCGTGGTTCAATGAACGTGGTGAAATATCGGAATAACAAAAAAGCGGTTCGACTGAATTTTCAGCCAAGCCGCTTTCTTTTTCGTCATTTTCGTGCAGAACCACTTGATTTTGCACGGATTTTATGGTACATTAGAACAGGAAGAGGAAGGTTGCCGCGAAGGACAGAATCAGACCGATGAGGGAAATTTTATCGGGCTTTTCCCCGAAGCAGATCAGACCCGCAAGTGCCGAGAGCACCATGGAGCCGCCGGTAATCATGGGATACAGAGCCGACGCCGCAACATGAGCCGCGCTGACGAGCTGGAGCACGTACGAAACGCCGCCCGCCACCGCGTTGATGAGCACGATCACGGCGATCACACGCGCGGGAGTCTTCGGCTTTTCGTAAACAGCGGTCGGACCGTCCTCAGCTTTCGCATTTCTCTGCTTCTTTTCGCGGAGCGTGATAATGCCGAGCCCGATCGCGGACATGACGGCATTGATGGAGTTGGTGATGAACGAGAAGGACGCGGAGCCGGATTTTGCGTAGATTTCGTTGATCTGGTGTACCTTCGACGTGATGCTGACGCAGCCGTTGAGGCAGAACACCGCGAGGCAGAGCACAATGAAAATCACACTGGACTTGCCCGACTTTTCTCTGGCGACGACCGGGAACACAAGGGACGCCGCAAGCAGAACAAATCCGATGATGCGCCACACGGACACCGCTTCGTCGAGGAGGAACACGCCGTAGAGATACGGGAGCATCATACCGCCGAGCATGAGGAACATCGTGTACACGGACAGGCTGCCCAGTGCCATGATCTTGAAGCCGATGAAGGTGTAGGTACAGCAGAGCGCCGCAACAATCGCACCCATTCCGAGTGAATACGGCGTGATGACGAATCCCTCTCCGGAAACGACCGCGATGAGGAACATGACGACGGCACAGGTAACGCCGACGAGGGTTGTGAAGGTGAGAGACGCCTTTGCGTGACTTCCCTGACGGATGCTGTACGCCTTGTTGGACGCAAACTGCACGGCAAGAAGCACGACGGCGATGAGAATCATAATGTAATACTGCATAAGTCAGACCTCGGTTGTGGATTTGTCTGCATTTTATCAGGTTTCGCCGGGGTTGTCAATAGATGTGAAGAAAATATTACATAATTCTGTTTTCCGCGGTATTTTTCGTGAATTACAATATAATCCGAACAAAATCTATCATTATAATAAAAGGAGCAAAACCATGGCTATCAACAAACTGACGCCGAAGCTGTCGCTTGACGGAATCTGGCGCGGGGCTTACGGCGAGGATGTGCAGAATCCCGTCTGCTTTGCGGATGTGGCTGACCTGCCGGAGATTCCCGCGACCGTTCCCGGAACAATGGAGAGCGACATGGAAAAAGCGGGTGTTCTGCCGGAGATTTACCGGGGCGAGAATGTTCTGCTGACCCAGGACGTCGAGAATGTTCACTACTGTCTCTCCCGCACGTTTGACTACACGCCCGGCGACACGGACGACGTTCTCGTCTTCGAGGGACTGGACTGCTGTGCCGACATTTTCATCGACGGCGTGAAAATCGGTGAGAACGCCAACATGCTGGTCGCGTGCGAATTCCCGCTGAATCTTGCCGCCGGCGAGCATGAGCTGTTCGTGCACATCCGTCCCGCATGCGTCGAGGCACGGAAGTTTGAGATCACGCCCTATCTGTACGCACAGTGCAGCAACTGGGATTCCCTCTACATCCGCAAGGCAGGTTCCATGTACGGCTGGGACATCATGCCGCGCGTGGTTTCCTCAGGCATCTGGAAGCACGTCTACATCGACAAGAGACCGAAAAAGCGGATCACCGATGTGTTTGCCTGCACGGCAGGATTTGAAGGAAACGGCGACGCGAATGTGCATCTGACCTACAACACATGGATCGGCAGTGCCAATGTCCACAGATTCAAAATCCGGTTCACCTTCGAATGCGGCGATTCCCGGCACGTCGTCGAGGACAGAATGTGGCACACCGGCAAGAAACTGCGCATCCGGATTCCGAATCCGAAAAAATGGTGGCCTCACAACTACGGCGCGCCGGATCTCTACACCCTCACCGCCGAGCTGTATGAAAACGACATCCTCTGCGACACTTACGTGACGAAAATCGGGCTCCGCACCGTTGAGCTTGACCGGACAAGCACCACCGACGAGAACGGCAGCGGCGAATTCCGGTTCCTCATCAACGGCAAGCCCGTCTTCGCGATGGGTACCAACTGGGTTCCGGTCGACGCCATCCACTCCCGTGATGAGGAACGCCTGCCCGCGATTCTGCCGATGCTGACCGATCTCGGCTGCAACATCGTGCGGTGCTGGGGCGGCAATGTCTACGAAAACGACCTGTTCTACGACTACTGCGACGAGCACGGTATCATGGTATGGCAGGACTTCACCATGGCATGCGAATGCTGTCCGCAGGATGAATATTTCCAGCGCATCATGCGCGACGAAGCCGAAAAGGTCGTCATCCGCCTGAGACAGCACGCGTGCATCATCCTCTGGGCGGGCGACAACGAATGCGACGAAGCCTACGGCTGGGCAGGCACCGGACGCAATCCCAACACCAACGTCATCACCCGTCAGGTGCTCCCGGAGGTGCTGAACCGGATGGATTCCTCCCGCCCGTTCCTGCCGTCTTCCCCGTACAAGGACGAATTCTGCATCAGCTCCGGCAAGCGTCCGTCCGAAGACCATCTCTGGGGTCCGCGCGATTACTTCAAGGGCAATTTCTACAAGAATACCATCTGCCATTTCGCGTCCGAGACCGGGTATCACGGCTGTCCTTCCCCCGAATCGCTGAAAAAGTACATCGACGAGGACCATCTCTGGCCGTGTCTCGGGGATAAGCAGTGGCTCGTTCACGCCGCAACCACGGACGGCAAGGAAAATCATCCCTACGGCTACCGCATCCGGCTGATGTGGAATCAGGTGGAAACCCTGTTCGGCAAGGGCAATGACGCGACGGCTGACCTCGATAATTTCGCTCTCGCAAGTCAGATTTCCCAGGCGGAAGCGAAGAAATACTTCATCGAACGGTTCCGTCTGTCCAAGTGGCGCCGCACGGGCATCATCTGGTGGAACCTCATCGACGGCTGGCCGCAGATTTCCGACGCCATCGTGGACTACTATCTTGACAAAAAGCTCGCGTACGCCTACATCAAAACCTCCCAGCAGCCGCTGTGCATGATGTTTGACGAGCCTGTCGACGGAAAGCTGAATCTCTACGCCGTCAATGACACGCGGGATAACGTAAAGCTGACCTACACCGTTGAGGACGACGAGGGCAATGTGATCCTCTCCGCAACCGCTGATTCGAAGTCCGACACCTCCGCACCCGTTGCCTCCATCACAGCGACCGACGAAAAACGGTACTACATCATCCGCTGGACGGCGGGAGAAACCTCCGGCATGAACCACTACTTCGCCAACATCCGCGACATCGACTTCGGCTACTACAAGACCCTGCTCGCGAAGCTGAAGTAAACTCGCCGTTTGACATTTTTACCGAAATATTCGACAATCCGCTTGACTTTTGCCGTGACACATGATACAATGTTGTCAAAGAGAAAAGAAAGGCGGATTGTTTTTATGAAAAAGTTATTGCTGATGCTGACGCTGGCGGTGCTGCTTGCCGGGATGAGTTCGTGCAGTGAACGGCCGATCAAGCTCGATCTCCCGGAAGAAACTTCGGAAACCGGGAAAAAGTCCGATCCGCCGCCGAAAACCTATCTCGAAGCACTCGAGGCGGATCTCGGCTATCAGGACTACCCGGACTCGATCCTCTGCTACACCGACCCGCTCATGGAGTACAATGTCCTGCCGTTTGAGTACATCCATTTCACCGCAGAGGAGCCGGACGAGCGGTTTATCTCGTACAATTATACGTATGAACTCCAGCTGGTGCACGAAAGCGATGTCTTCACTGCCACCCAGCCGAACGCAAACTACCTCACACGCCCGGACGGAACCCGTCAGAAGCTCTGTCCCTATCAGACCTGCCGGAACGATCTGTGGGAAGCATGCAGTCACCTCAGTCTGGCGGGCGGCGTCGTTTACGGGGATTTTGTCTATTTCAGCGGCGCGAACCGGTGTGTCGGCTGGAAGGATCACCCCAACCGCGACGGCATCCTTGAGGTGAACATGATCCTGCGCTACGACATCGCCAAAAACACCGTGGAAAAGGTCATGTACACCAACGGTACGACGCGGATGATGACGGCAAAATACGGCGTGCTGTTCTTTACCGTGGACGACAACCTGATGTGCATGGAGCTTGCCACGGGTGAGACCGCATTTGTTCCCGATGAAAACAGGCTCATCCGGAAAATGATGTACCCGCTGAAATATGAGGAAACGCAGTTTTACTACGACGAATGGGACGGTGAGACCTGCACCATTTACGCCGCGGAGTATGACATGTCCGAAGTTTCACTTCACCGGCAGTTCACGGTCCCGGAAGAGCTTGCCGGCGGATCCGTTTCCCTCACGGACAGCGGGATTTATCTCATGCAGTACCAGTCCATGGATGAGAAATCGTGGGACTTTACCCTGAGCCGCATGGATTTCACCGCCGCGTCAGCGTATGATCTGTGGCTGATCGATGAAAACGGGAATCCGAAGCTCCTGCTGGAAAATCTCGCGGAATGCGTCATTGCGAGCGACTGCATCTATGCCGCAGAGTATGAAAACCGCGCCGTCTTCACCACACCGTTTATCAAAACGGAGGACAACAGGTTCCTGCACGAATTTGAAGAATACTACACCGTCTCCGGCGTGACGAATGCGGGTACCCTGATGCGGTATGAAATTCAAAAAGACGGCACCCTCGCTGATGGAGAAGCCGTATTCACCGAAGGAGCCGACACCCGCGATGCCGAAGAATACCTCGAGGATATTCAGGCTTATGGGGATGCTGTACGGGTCTACACCCTCGTTCCGTTTGATGACAGCGAGGATTCGCCGGATCGGGAATACTTCACCGGATTCTGGCGGCACTGGCGGACGTACATTGTGACAGCGGATGAAGTCGTGCAGGA